>JBAXAR010000061.1:0-11541 GCA_037142475.1 Actinomycetes bacterium | reverse complement strand
GCCCCTTGGTCGCATCGCAGAGGTCGTGAGAGGCAAGGTGGCGAAGAGTGCCGACACCGGTCGGTGGGCTCTGCCGATGCCGACCGTGGACCCCGAGATCGTGGTCACCTCGGCGCGATCCCTTGAGCGCTTCGGACCCGAGTTTCGCTATAGCCACCTCATGGACACCAAGTCGCTCCCACAGGCCGTTGGCACGATGGCGGGACTTGGTGCAATCGCCGGTCTCGCTCAGATCGGTCCAGCCCGACGTTGGATGGGACGGCGGGTTCCTCCGGGGACTGGCCCTGCCCCGGAGAAGCGAGCAACCTCATGGTTCAAGGTGAGGTTCTTCGGCGAGGGAGGTGGGGTCTCCGTGGTCACTGAGGTCGCTGGCGGCGATCCTGGCTATGGCGAGACAGCCAAGATGATCAGTGAGTCGGCACTGTGTCTCGCCTTCGATGACCTGCCAGTCACCGCAGGACAAGTGACGACGGCGGCAGCCATGGGCTCTGTACTCAGGGGTCGCCTTGAAAGCGCGGGTATCACCTTCACGGTCCTGCCGACCGGCACGCGAGGTGAACCCGTCACTTGAGTGTTCTCTGGGTCTTGGACATTTTTTGTAGCGACCCGTGATAGCTCGAGTGTTTGGTCTCAGTCCGCTCTGAGGCGTGGTGAGCCGCTGAGGAGCTCCAGATCGAAGACGGTTCTTCGGAGCTCACCTTGCACTTCGCGTAATGAGGAGCGGGCAGCATCATCGACTCCCAAGACGGAGTACTCCATGAGCTTCGTCGTGAGATCGGTGAGGGTTGCGAGGAGCTCCGTTGCATCACCGTGGGACAGACGGTGTCGACCAGGCTCGTGCGCCACCGCGGCGACGACGTGGGTCGCTCGGACGCGTGCCTCACGCACGTGCTCGGCTTCAGGGGTGTCGACAAGCTCGAGGCCACCATGGGTGATGGCGCGCTCGATGAGGACGTCGATAGCCAGCGCTACCTCAGTGAGGGCGCCACAGATGCCACCACCCTCTTTGATTGGCCACAACTGGGCAGCTGCGAGCACGATCACCCCTCCGGCAAGGGTGGCGATCAGGCGACTGGGAACCGTCGAGGCCAGGGATGCCTGATTCAAGCCGAACATCACCAGTACAAACATCGTGATGGCGGCGATGCAGAGCGAATAGTTGGGCGCCATGAACAGGACGCTGATCATCGCGGTCATGCCCAAAACAAAGAGCCAGACCGTAGGGCTTGGATGGAGCACCACGAACACCACGAGGGTTGCTGCCGCCCCGACTGCTGTGCCGACCATCCGAGAGGCCACCCGCAGGAACGTGTCGCCCACGCCGGGCTTGGCGATCCATGCCACGGTCAAGGCAACCCAATAGTCATGTGAGAACGGGAGGAGGTCAGTGCACCCTACGGCGATGGCAATCGCCACCGCGAGGCGGGTTCCATGTCGGAACGAGGGATCCGACCAGCGGAGGTGCGGTCTCCATGAGAAGTGGCCAAGAGAACCAATCCATCGCAGGCGGACTCCATTTCGGCGTCCGAGGGGCCAGGGCGTGGCGAGCAGGGCCACGATCTGACTCATGGAACCGACAGCCGCGTCGACGATGGTCATTTCCCTTGATGACACATTGGGTCGAAGAGCCTCAACGGCGCCCTGAAGGCGGGAGCGGACGTTGCTGAGGTTGCGGTTCCGCTGGGGCCACACAAGGGTCCGGGCTACAGCACATGATGCTTCAGCGAGGACGCGCCGAACCACGAGCATCCCTTCGAGTGTCGAGGATTCCTGCGTTTGGCTAAGAAGCCCGGCGAAGGCGAGCACCGCGGTCCGAAACGTATGTGATGTCTCTACGAGCTGTTCGAACCAGGCCTTTGCGGCCCCGGTGTGCTGGTCATTGTCGAGCCCGACATCGACCGAGCGCAGCCGCTCGATGTGATCCGCTGAGGCCATGGATCTGGGTCCTTGGCGCAGCGCCACAGATTCCCCCCTGAAGAAGACGGCGAACTGCGCTCGACTCCCAGCCGCTCGTCGCCACAACCACGGGGCCATAATCGCGATCAGCATGAGGACTTCTCCGGCGGCCACCGCAGCGACGGTCCGGCCTCCGACCTGAAGTGGGATCGCCGTTCCTGAGTAAATCAGAATGAGGACGAGTGAGAAAACACCAGCAGCAGCTCCTCGCGGGCCGAGGGCGCACAGAAGCCCGGCACCAAATGCCCAGATCGTGACCATGACGAGATGGAGGAGCGGGTGGTCAGCGAGGATGCAGCCAAGGCTGACTGCGGCGGTCATGAGCACCACACTCCCAAAGAGCGTTCGAGACCGAGTGAGGTACGAGCCACCGGGATCCGCTAATCCAACGAAGAGCATGCCGATGGCGGCATTTGTGGCGAAGGCAGTCAGGTGCGTGGGGAGCGAGAGGCCCATAGTGATCGTGATCACGACCGCAACTCGGATGGCGGGAGTAAGAGTCAACAAGGCTCTATCGGTAGCGACGACACCGGTCGCGATTGATCGTACGAAACCCACTGCGCGAACTCTATCGGCGCACCGGTCTTGGCCATAAAGGGGCGCTGCTCGGTCCCCGCGAAGCTCGGGTCCGACCCATTCTCGTGAGAAGGTTCTCTTTCTGGTCACTTGGAGTTTCCCATCTCATCACACGGTGTTTTTCTTGGGAGGCAACGATGGGAGTTTTGAGGTTGGGAAGCGATCTGCGCCTAGCGAATCGACGCCTGCAGAACCACGACGGACGAGGAAGGAGGCGGTGGGTGAAGTTGTGGAGCAGCGTCAGGGTGCCCGGCGTGCGCCTGAAGCGGGAGATCCCAGCCGGCATCACGTTGGCCGTTGTGGGGATTCCGATCTCGATGGGCTACGCCTCGATCGCCCACATGCCGCTCTCCACGGGTCTCTATGCGATGGTTCTCCCGGCAATCGCGTACGCAGCGATTGGAAGTTCACGGCACCTCGTCGTCTCTGCTGACAGTGCCTCGGCGGCGATTCTGGCTGCGGGACTGGCAGGCATGGCACCGGATGGGTCTCAGAACTACGTGGCTCTGGCCGGTCTTGTGGCAGGTCTGACGGGGGTCTTTCTTCTTATCGCCCGACTTCTCCGGCTGGGATTTGTCGCTAATTTCCTCTCGAGAACGCTCCTGGCCGGATTTCTCTTAGGCGTGGGCATTTCGGTTGCTTTCAGTCAGATCCCCAAAATGCTGGGAATTGCTACCAGTGCCCATGATCCCGTTCCTATTGTCAGGGCCATTGCGGGGCACCTCGACGCCGTTTCAATCCCCACTCTTGTCGTGAGCCTTGTGACGCTTGCGCTGTTGGTGCTTGGCCGACGGCTGCGACGTGGCTCGATGGAGATCATGGTTGTGGTGACCGGTATCACGCTGGTGTCGTTGGGTTGGCTCCATCCATGGTCCATCGCTACCGTGGGCAACCTGCAGAGTGGTTGGCCGACACTTTCATGGCCGAGGGTGCCTTCCGGATCGTTCCCTCATCTGATGGCGCTTGCACTCTCTCTTTCGGTCGTGATTGTGGCGCAAAGCACCTCGGTCGCTCGATCAATGGCCGTCCGGCATCATGAGGCCCTCGATGCCGACCATGATCTGGTCGGTCTTGGGGCTGCCAACATCGCCGCCATGGTGTCCGGCACCTTTGTCGTCAACAGCAGTGTGACGAAGACTGAATTGGGCGATCGGCTGGGGAGTCAATCGCAATGGACGTCGCTCATCGGAGCGGGGGTTGCGATGGTGGCTGTCTTGACCATGACGGGCCTGCTCTCCCGGCTGCCCGCTGCCATCCTCGGAGCGGTGGTGTTCTTCATCGCGGCGAACATGACGCATGTAGGGTCCTTGGTCGACATTTATCGACGCCGTCGAGATGAGTTTGTGCTGGCGATCCTCACTGCCCTCAGCGTGCTCCTCATCGGGATCGAAGCTGGAATTCTGATTTCAGTGGCCCTGTGTCTTCTCAACCACATCCGACACGGCTACCACCCAAAGACGGGTCTTGTGACCCGCGATGAAGATGGCCACTGGGTCCTTCACCCTCTGACCGAGAAGTCCCATGTTGAGCCCGGCATCTTCTTGTACCGCTTCCAAACTGGCCTCTATTACGCCAATGTCGAGCGCATGCTCGAGGAGGTTCGCGATCTCTGCGGCTCCACCCCTCCCCCCCGTTGTATTTGCGTTGATGTCTCAGCCACGTCGGAAATCGATTACACGACGGGTCAAGTTCTTGCGCAGCTCGTGACTTACGTCAACGATCGCCAAATTCACTTCGCCTTCATTCACGCTCTCCCCGAAGTCAGAGATCAGTTGGCTGAATCCGGACTCGTCGAAACCGAGATGATGGAGTTCGACGCCCGCCTCTCCGAAGTTCTCATGAAGTTTCAAGACCTTGTCGTTGAGCCCGAACCGACCGCCAACAACAGTTCCGGCGATCGGCATCACGGAGATCAGTCGGAATCCAACAAGAACGCATAACGTCGAGGTCGGGGCCATCAGATGAGCGAGAACCCCCACGTGCCTCTTCGACGACGGCGCTGGATTCGGTAATTGGCAGTGCGGAGATCCCCCGTGCTCACCGCCGACGTTAGGACGGGGGCTGATGCGGACTTGGCGATGGCCCCAGCGCGGCGAGGTCGGCAGGGTTGCGGACGAGCCCTCGGAAGAGGATGTCGGTAGTGGTGTCCACATGATCAGCCACATGAAGGACGCCGTCTCGATCATCGAAGACAGATGAAAGAGCGGTCAAGGTGAAGGGCGCTTCGGCCCCATGGGCCATCAAGAAAAACAGGGCTCTCGTCGTGATGGGGTGGATGACCTTGGCGTCGACAAGCCGCTCAACAAGACCGGTGATCTGCTGGAGTTGAGGACGAACCACCGTCTTGAGGATGTGATCAAGACGGCTTGATGGTTCTGACCCCTCTTGGTTCATGAGTTGCCCGAGGGCAGGAAATCGGGCCGAGGTCGACAGGAATGAGTGCACCAACGCTCGGAGATTACCGAGATCGCTGAGATCGCTCGGCCATGTGGCCCTGGATCTGTTGACCTCTTCGATGAATCGTTTGAATTCGGCGTCAACGGCAGTCCGATAAAGCTGGTCTTTGGTGCCAAATCGCTGACCGAGGGCGCTATGACTGAGTCCGAGGCTTAGCGACAGGCTTCGCACTGAGACGGCCTCGTAGCCAAAGCGAGCGAAAGTACGCACCACTGACGCCAGAAGATCCTCGTCTTCATAGAGCTTAGGTCTTCCTCGGGTGGCCATGGAAAGAGTCCTCGCGTCCCTCGAGGGCCGAATGGCACCTACAGAAATGATTATACTTAGGCATCTGCCTATTAAGTATTCATCGACGTTGAGGGGGTGCGCCATGGCGCTGACTGATCTGCTGGACATCACGTTGGCAGTGAAGGATCCAACCTCGCTCGAGGAGTTCTGGATCCGAAGAGGCATGGTGAAAACGGGGACCGGACAACTCGGAACCGCTGATCGGAAGTCACAGCTCCGACTTGTCGAGGCTGATTATCGGCACGTGACCGAGATCAGGGTTGCCTGTTCGACGCAAGAGGATCTCACCATCGTGGGGGAGCGACTCACGGGCTTGGGGCTCGCCCCGACCCTCGGCGACGGATGGCTCTCGATCGTCGATCCCATCCTGAGCCATACCGTGCGCATCGAAGTCGGTGACGCTTCGCCGTTGTCTCCGGGTCCCACGAGATCCTTCAACGGGCCAGGCATTCTGAATCGACCTGATCGCAGGTCCGAAGCCGCTATCCGTGAAGGAGTGCCAGCACCTCGTCGGGTTGGCCACGTCGTTTTTGGTTCGACGGACCCGCAGCGCAGTGTGGACTTCTATGTCAAAGGACTCGGATTCCGGGTCTCGGATACCCTGCCGGAGGCAGGAGCAACGTTCCTGCGATGCTCGAAAGATCATCACAACCTCCTAATTCTCCCGGCTCCGGTTCCCTGTATGAACCACTACGCCCTTGAGATGGATGATTTCGACGGAGTCGGCCTTCGAGGGGTTGAGGTTGTCAGGGACCTCCCCGATGCCTCGATCTACGGCATCGGACGCCACGTCGTGGGGTCAAACGTGTTCTGGTATCTGCTGGATCCGGCAGGTGGCATGTTTGAGTTCTTCACCGACATGGACCAGATCACCGACGACGATCGCTGGGATGCCGAGATCCGACGAGATGACTGGGATCCATTCACTATTGCCTCTTACGAGTCAGGTTTCTCGAAGATGGACTTCTTCTTACCGTCTGACATCGATGACATCGCAGCCGGTCGCGAAGCGGCCGGTCTGTAGATGGATCTCGGAATCGCAGGAAGGTGGGCGATCGTCTCGGGGTCGAGTCGCGGGCTCGGTCGGGCCTGCGCGGACTCCCTGGCCCGCGAAGGCGTGAATCTTGTCGTCAACTCTCGCCATGGCGCGAGCTGTGAGCAATCCGCTGCAGAGATCCGAGCAGCATTCGGCGTCGAAGTTCGCCCGGTGGAGGCCGATGTGGCGACGGAAGACGGCAGGCTCGCCCTCCTCGCCGCCTGCCCGACTCCTGACATCTTGGTCACCAACTGCGCCGGTCCATCGCCAACGGCGTTCACGACCAATACCGCAGCGCAGTGGCAGGAAGCATTCGACGCCAACTTCCACTCGGCAGTGGGGCTCATTCAAGCGGTGATCCCGGGGATGCGGGAGAGGTCTTTTGGCCGGATCGTCACGATCACCTCGGCGATGGTGACAACCCCGCACCCGTTTATGACCCTCTCAATCGCCGCTCGCACGGCGCTCACTGGCGTCGTCAAAGCGGTTTCAAAGGAGGTGGTATCTGACAATGTCACGATCAACAACCTCCTCCCAGAGCGCATCGACACGGGACGTCAGCGTGAGATGGCGGATCTTCAGGTCCAGCTTCGGGGCATCACACGTGAGGCGGCCTACGAAGAGATGGCACAATCAATCGCCGCCAAGCGCCTCGGTCGCCCCGAGGAGGTAGGCGACGCCTGTGCCTTTTTGTGCGCTGCCCAGTCCGGGTACATCTCGGGCCAGAATCTCCACCTTGATGGAGGAAGCTACGGGGGCCTGATCTGATGGGAGCGGTGACGGAGTTGCCGAACACCTGCGACGTCCTCGTGGTGGGCGGTGGTCCGGTAGGGCTGATTCAGGCGCTCCTGCTGCGTCAGCTCGGTCTTGACGTCGTTGTCATCGAGAAGCGCACCGAGGTGCAGTCGGCACCCGCGGCACACGTGGTCAGCGCTCGGACGTTTGAGGTGCTCCGGAGTCTTGGCCTCGACATGGCTGCGGTCGACGCACTCTGTCAGACCCCAGATGACGGAGCCTATGTGCGCTGGGTTCCATCACTTGGTGCGTCCGAACTCGGCAGCGTCCCTTTTGAGAGTCTCCACCTAGGAGAGACCCAACCCTCAGTCACGCCACATCCCCTCCGCAACCTCTCGCAGCATCGCCTCGAGCCCTTCTTGCGCAAGTCAGTGCCTGATCTCCGAGGCGGGATTGCTTGGCAAACGGTTGTCGAAGATGAGAACGGCTGTACGAGCACGGTGGTCGACGTGACGACTGGAGTGACCTCGACAATCTCAAGCCGCTTCGTGGTGGCATGCGATGGGGCGGGAAGTTCTGTGCGCCGACATCTTGGGATCACCATGGACGGGCCTGATGAGCTCCAGAATTTCCTTTCGATCCATGCCGAAGCTGACCTTCGATCGTTGGTGGCTCATCAACCCGCGACGCTGTATTGGATCACTGACCCTGGAATCCAGGGAACGTTCATCGCTCATGATCTGGCCTCGACGTGGGTTTATATGTGCGAGTTCGATGCCGAGCATGATTCCGTCGATCTCTACAGCGACGAACGAGCGGAGGCGATCATTCGACGTGCGGGGGGAATCCCGTCCGAAATCCCGGTGGAGATCTGCCACGTGACGACGTGGCGAATGACCTGTCAGATTGCTCAGCGCTTCCGCTCAGGCTCGACCTTTCTCGTCGGCGATGCCGCTCACCGATTCCCACCGACCGGGGGTCTGGGCCTCAATAGCGGCGTGGCTGATGCACAGAATCTCGCATGGAAGCTGGCCCTCGTTGTCGCGGACCTCGCCGACGAGTGCCTCCTCGACACCTACGAGAGCGAACGAAAGTTAGTGGCCGAGCACAACGCCCAGGTCAGCCTCGACAATGCGTTCCGGCTCATCGAAGTCTGGATGGCTCTCGAGGTAACCGACGACCCCGTGGCCTCCCAGCGAAGGATCGATGAGATCCTGGCAACCCCCGAGGGGAGAGCGGTCGTCGGCGTCGCCATCGATAATCAGGCAGAGCATTTCGACCAGCTCGGCATCCAACTTGGCACTCTCTACGAGCCCTCAAGCGGAGGTGTGGTTGGGGATGGGACATCGCCACCGATGCCCGAGAATCCTGTCCGGACCTATGTGCCATCGACCAGCCCTGGTGCTCGGCTTCCTCACGTCGTCGTCGAAGCAGGCGGACGACAAGTCTCAACTCTTGACCTCGTGGAGCCAGGCAAGTTCCTCCTTCTGACGCACTCCCCGAAGTGGGCTGAGGCGGCACAGCAGGTGAGCGGGCCTTTGTCGGTGCTCCTCGTAGGTCGTGACGTCCATGACCCAAGCGGAGCATGGGAATCAATTGCTTCGACGGGCATCGATGGTGCTCTGCTCATCCGACCGGATCAGCATGTGGCGTGGCGGACCACGAGTGCCCCGCATGATGATGCACGTGAACTCGATCAAGTCCTCACGATCCTGCTGAAGGAGATCCAACGATGAGATTTGCCAACTATGACGGACGGGCCAGCATTCTGATTGAAGACCGGGTCATCGATCTCGAACGGGCCTCGGGGGGTACCTTTGGCCCCGACGTGCAGAGCGTCTATGACTCATTTGACGAACTTATCGCCGCCGCCAGAGGCTTTGAGGGGTCTGAAGGTGAACCCCTGGACTCGGCGAAACTCGGCTCACCGGTCCCTCGCCCCCACCAGGTCTTTGCCATCGGCCTTAATTACTTCGGCCATGCCGAGGAGGCGGGCTTGGCGGTCCCAGAGGTGCCGGCCACGTTCACCAAGTTTCCCTCAAGTTTGTCGGGACCATTCGATCCGATCCCATATGAGGGCCCAACTGTCGACTGGGAGGTTGAGTTGGTCGTGGTGATCGGTCGGACTGCTCGTTCGGTCCCCGCGGCCAACGCATGGGACGTCGTGGCTGGGCTCACTGTGGGTCAGGACATCTCGGAGCGGACGATGCAGTTCGCCGCTGGGGGTCAATTTTCACTCGGAAAGTCCTTCGAGGGCTTCGGGCCGGTGGGTCCCTGGCTCATCACCCCCGATGAGGTTCCAGACCCAGATGACCTCCGACTCCGCTGCTGGGTCAATGACGACTTGGTGCAAGATGATCGCACCACCGACATGGTCTTCAACGTCCCATCGCTTGTGGAGCGGCTCTCTGCGATAACCACGCTGTGGCCGGGCGATCTCGTGTTCACCGGTACTCCGGCTGGAGTGGGGATTACGGCGAATCCGGCCCGCTTTTTGGCGGTGGGCGATGTACTTCGCAGTGAGATCACTGGGATTGGAACGCTCGTCAACGAAGTGATTGAACCTCGCTGATGAACTGGGTCTCAAGGGACCCTGAGCCATGAGATTCCCACGGTCCGGTCTGGGGAAAGCAGCGGCGGTGATATCGCCTCGATTGACCACATCGCGACGAAGTGTGGCCGTGATCTTGGGCGAAGTCGGCACCTGCAGCAGCCCATGGTGGGAGGGCCGCAGGACTCACCATCATCACTGCGTCCCTACGCCGGCTTCTGGCCAACGCAGTGCCAGTTCAGGCTGAGGAGTTCTTCTTCTTCGGCTTGGATGTAGGACTGGCTATTGGCATTCATTCGCTGCATCAGAGCGTCAGTTCTCTTGGGGATCAGGTGCAGCTTCGCCAAGAACCTGAAGGCCGCTTCGTACTTGTCGAACAGTGCGACCTCTTTCTTGATGAGCTCGACAGCCGAGCGGCCCACCGAGGACACAAGTTCAAATCCAGCAGAGCGGTAGGCATCTTCCCAGTATCGGTAATACCAGAATCCTCCAAAGACGGTGAGCTCCCGGGTGTGCTGGATGAGCGTTCGCTGATCGACGTCATCGCGGTCGTAGGCATCAAGGGCGGCGACGTCGTTAATGATGAATCGGCCACCCGGCTTCAGGACGCGGAAGACCTCCGAGAAGGTGAAGGCATGGTCGCTCACGTAGGTCATCGGTTGGATCGCATACACAGCATCAAGTGAGGCATCTGCGAACTCGAGGTCCTTGTTGAAGTCGCCGACGGCGAAGTTGTCCCGCGGCAGGTTTGGGTTTCGCCACGCCTTTTCAATTTGTGATGGGTCGAGATTGACGCCGTAGGGAACCGCACCGGTCAGTTCTGCCATATGTTCGGCGATGGCTCCACATCCACAACCGAGGTCGAGGAATGTGTCGCCCGGTTTCAGCTGGAGATCGGCGGCGACGATTCGCTCAAACAAGATCTGGTTCTCGAGCACTGACGATGCGGGATCGATCGTGGGTGGCATGTACATCTTCTCAACCGACCCAAGCGTGCATAGCAAATGGATCACTTTGTAGAGCTCGGTGAGTTCGTTACTGCTCCCCTGGGGATAGCCCTGGATCCGAGCTCCGAGGTCGTAGTCAGCCTTGGTGTTCTCGGGCGAATCAATAAAGAGTTCGCCATACGATCGCATGTAAGCCGTGAAGTCCGTGTCATTGATCGTCAAGAGCCTCCAGAGCGCTCCGAGCCGATCCATGACAGTGGTTGGCGTGTGTCCCACAAATCCCCCTAGGACCAGAGACGACCTCTGTGTTGAGGGCATCGCGAGCAGTATGACACCGCATGTCGTGGAGTGCTCCAGCTGCTCAGGGAGCGTTCCGGAGTTCCGGGAATGTGGCGTTCTGGCGGGGATCACACGACGGATGCGGATTTAAGCGGCGCCCATGTTCAATCAATCCGCCCGATTTCTCATGAGGGATCTCTACTCCGCTCACATTGGTCGCGCCGCATTTGAGGTGCGAGCACTGGTCATGGCAGCGAATCGATACCTGACTCAATACCACTAGGCCTAGTGGGCCACGATTCCCTGGTCGGACGTTCGCTTCTCCGCGCCTAGGTTCTCGATTGGCCCCCTCGCGACCACTCGCTCCAAGGTAGTTCCCTCCGACGGGCGAGACTCGCTCCCGAGGCAGAAAAGGGGATTGTGAGTTAACCTCAGCCCGTCGCGAAACACACCAAACTCTTGGTGGACGGTGACAAGAAATTGCCGGGGCGGGGGCGTCAAAGTGCCGCAGAGTCTGGACAAGATGAAGAGGCGGAGCCTCCCAGGTGAAGGGCCCGCATATTTTGCCGCGGGGATGGTCGTTTTCCTTGGTTCGATTTTGACGACGTGGTTCTTGACCGATGTCGTGAATGCTTCGGGTTGGTCTTCAACAATTCGGAATACGAGTGCGACTTTTTTGCTCGTCGGAGTGCTGTGCATTTTTATGAATTCGTACA
>JBAXAR010000060.1:0-11841 GCA_037142475.1 Actinomycetes bacterium | reverse complement strand
TGTTATGACCGGTGTCTGCCACAAAGACGTTTCCCGAGTTGTCGACCGCCACGCCGTAGGGAGATAACAAATCGGCGCCGATCCTTGTCTGGTTCAAACCGTCTGCATCCATCCTCACGATCTTGTTATGACCGGTGTCTGCCACAAAGACGTTTCCCGAGTTGTCGACCGCCACGCCCCGTGGCTGGAGAAGGCTCGAGACAAGAATTCTCCGATCCGAGCCATCAGCAGCCATTGAGACAAGTGCATTCCCGCGAGTCTCGAAGATTCGTCCCGAGGAACTGACGGCGACTGATGTTGGGTTGCCGACAACACTCCCGATGATCGAGCTTCCAGGACCCCCCGGAGGTGTTGGAGCGTTGGCGAGACTCTTCGCCCCTGCGGGGATCTGGCCTGTGGCCTGTGTGGCCGCCAAGAGGCTCGATGACGAAAGAGCGAGGGCCAAGGCGGCTCGCACGAGACGACGGGGAGGGTGCGGTAGGGCCAGCATGGAGACCTCGGTTCTGGTGTCTTGAGGAGAATCCTCAAGCATCGTCGAAGGATACGCGAAACGAAGCGTCACGGCTATGGGCGGCGGAGGCGCCGTCAATCGACATGCCTTCACTCAGTGTTGCGTGGCAGGGAAGAGCATTGTGAGGGCCGTGGTCCTGAAGGCCACAATGTCGCTTTCCTTTTCAGGCCGAAGTATTAGCGGTCAACCACGAACGAGGTCATCGATAGTGAACCGAGGTCGTATCCCTCGATCATTGTCCGGGCTGTCGTCGATGCGGCATCGGCGAGGCCGGCGATGTAGGCCAGCGGAAGGAAGTGGTCGGGTGTGGGCATGGCCAGCGCCGCATCAGGATGGGCCACGAGAAGCTCGAGATTTCCGGGCGCATTGTTCATCGTGGTCCGGGTGTCGTCATCGAATCGGATGGCCCAGTCGGCGCCAGCACCCGGGAGGGACCAGTCGATCATCCCGAGGTTGTGCACGACGTTTCCGGAGGCCACGATCAGGACACCTTCGGATCGCAGCGGATAAAGCGCCCGACCGAGTGCAAGGTGGTAGGCGAGTGGCTCGGTCGCATTGATCGAGAGTTGCACGACCGGGACATCGGCCTTGGGGAACATGTGGGTGAGCACTGACCACGTTCCGTGATCGAGGCCCCAACTGTCGGCATCGAAGCTGACATCGGTGGGTCCCGCCACTTCGATGACGCGCCGGGCGAGATCTGGATCACCGGGTGCGGGGTAGTCGATGGCGAACAGCTCATCGGGGAAGCCAGAAAAATCGTGGATGGTCCGAGGTTTTGCCATGGCGGTGACCGCCGAGTTGTTCACGTACCAGTGGGCCGAGATTGCCAGGATGCCGCTCGGGCGAGGAATCGAGGTGGCGAACTCAGACCATGCCCTCGTGAAGCGATTCTGCTCAAGTGCGACCATGGGGTTTCCGTGGCCAATGAAGGCGGCGGGCATCATGTCTGCCATGGGGTCTCCTGCTCGTTGCCTCTCACGAGATGACAACGCCGAAGGGCCCTCGGGCATTCCCTCGACTCAGGGTTCCCAGTGCTCCGGGAACTCGTAGGCGACCTCGTCGAAGCTGTCGACATCGAAGGCGTAGAGCAGTCGGAGCTCGCTGTCGCCGGTGTTGCGAATGAAGTGATGGGTCCCACCGGGGATGAAGACCGACGTTCCTGGAGCGATCGGGTGTTCTGAGCCGTCGAGATGGACCAAACCATCCCCAGAGATGACGAAGTAGATCTCATGGGGCTCGTGATGATGCAGTGCCCCATCCACGGCAGCGCCGGGAGCGATGCTGGCCACGCCCACGGTCAGCCCCGCAGTGGGTGTGCGGTCGGCGCTCAGAAGCGTCTTCCACGAGACGATCCCGTCCCAGGACTCTGTTGCCACATCGTCCTCATGGATCACCACTACTTCTGGTGCGTGCACGGTCCTGCCTATCTCGTCTGGGCCACTCCTCTGATGGCAACCGGCGAATAGTAAATGATCATCACCAGCGTTGTCATGTGAACGGTGGCTCGCCACCCCTGCTTGCCGTCCTATCGTCACCGGGGATGAGTTCGATGACACCACCAGTGGTCCTGCTCCCTCCTTCAGAGGGCAAAGCAATTGGCGGACGCAGGGGTTCATCGGCGGGCACATTCGGCCGGCTCCTGTCTGCCGAGAGAGGGGTGGTCCTCGAAGGCCTTGGTCGGTCGTTCGCAGCGGCGAGCGCGCAGGGCTCACTCTCGAAGATGCTTGGCGTTCGAGGTGAACTGCTGGGCCGAGCCATCGAAAGTACCGAGGCGTTGCTCGAAGGCCGAGCGAAGGTTCTGCCGGCGTGGCAGCGCTACGACGGTGTGGTGTGGGGGCATCTCGGCCCCGGGGATCTCGACACGGAGATCCGCCGGAGAGTCCTCGTCCCCTCAGGCCTCTACGGGCTCACGACGGCAGAGGATCCGATTGCTGACTACCGCCTGAAGATGTCCATCCGGCTCGAGGAGACCGGGCCGTTGCACCGGTTCTGGTCCACGGCGATCACCGCCGCCATCGGGAGACGGTTCCGCGGTGAGACCATTGTCGACCTCCTTCCACAAGAGCACGCTGCAGCGATCGATTACGAAAAGCTCGAACGCTCAGTACATCTGATCAGGATCACCTTTCTCGCCGCCGGCGGCGTTCAGGCGGCCGGGCACGATGCCAAGGCAGCCAAGGGCGCAGTGGCGCGGCACCTCTTGACTGAGGGCCTCGGCGGCTTTGAGGATTTCGCATGGCGGGGCTGGAGCGTCACGGTGACTGAAGGCGGCTACGCACTCGCCGCCCCTGGCTAACCGACCCCTCCGCCACTTGAGGTGAGCGATCATGCGAACCTTGGGGAGCAGTCAGAGTTCACGGGGAGTACCGATGCGATACAGCGAGAAGCCAGAGATCAGTGTTGAGGCGCTGGTGGGGGTGCCCCCTGAGTCGTTATGGCCACTGGTCACTGACCTTGACCTTCCGGCACGCTTCTCCGATGAATTCCAAGGGGCCACGTGGGCCTCGGGAGTCGATGGTGCAGGCCTCGGGGCAGTGTTCCTGGGTCGTAACCGGCATCCGGCGATCGGCGAGTGGGAGGTTGCCTGCACGGTGATCGACTTCGAGATCAATCGCCGTTTTGGTTGGGCTGTGGGTGCCGTCGATGACCCTGCCGCCTGTTGGCGCTTCGAAATCGACCCTCACGGTGAGGGTTCCCTGCTGCGCCAGTGGGCGCAGATGGGCCCCGGGCCCTCTGGACTGACCCCGATGATCGAACGAGACCCTGACGGTGAGGAAGCGTTGGTCGAGATGCGCCTCACCATGTGGCGAGGCAACATGGAAGCGACCGTCGCTGGAATCAAAGCCCTGGCGGAAGCAAACCGCACATGACGCCGTCGTCTCGGGACCTCGACGCCATCGACGTCACCCGCCGGATCGCTCGTTCGATCCAGACCACGATCGGGTGGATCTTCTGGGACCCGGGTGCGGTGGCTCGCTTTGAGGAATTAGGTCTGCCCGGCCCCCTGGGCTACATCGCCAGTCGATGTGCGCCACTGGCAGGCGCTGGCCCCGAAGCCGTCAGTGCCGCATTTGGGTCTATCAGCCAACTCGGTATCGCTCTGGCGTTCGACGTCCTCACGACCCCCGACCGCTTCATGGACTTCTGGCGGGCGCGTGATGCTGCGGTCCTTGAGGGACTCCGTTCCTTTGCACCTGAGATCGAGGGGCCCTTGGTCCAGACCGGTCCGGATCTTTGGGGGGTTGTGGACCAGTTGCCGAGAGTGGGCAGAGTGTTCTTTGGCTCTCTCTTGGCCGTGCCGCGGCCAACCGACCCGCTGCTGAGCGCCTGGCACGCCGTGAATGCACTGCGCGAGTGGCGGGGAGATACCCACTGGGCGCTGGTCGTAGCGAGTGGTCTGACCCACGCCGAAGCATCGATTCTCCACAACGCATGGCTGGGCTACGAGCCTGATTGGCTCGCCCGCTCGAGAGGGACCAGTGACGAGGATCTCACCACTGGGTGGCACTCGCTCGCCGAGCGCGGTCTCGTGGTCGATGGCGTCGTCACGCCCGAGGGGATCGCCCTCCGTCAGGAGCTTGAGGACGAGACCGATCGCCTCACGGCTCTGCCGTGGGAGCTCTTCGGACTCAGAGCGACCGAGTCACTGGCGGGTCAACTCGAGCCACCTTGTGAGGCGCTGCTCGCTCGCGTTGACGAGACGGCGGGCCCGAATTACCAACCAGCTTCGAGGATTCGAGCACCAAGAACCTAAGCGCCGCGAGGCGTCGTCGTCCTAACGATGTGAGGCGAGCGCCGTTTCCTGGCCAGCGACGATCGAGACGAGGCCCCCGGCCCCGAGGTTCACGTCGGAGTTGTGAAGTCCCCAATCAGGACGGGTCGAGGGGGCAAGAGGCCGATCGTTGAGTTGCCCCGCGCCCGTTGCAGCGCTGGGCGTGTTGACGATCACGTGAAGGAACGTCGCCCCCTTCGATGACTGACACTGGGAACGGTAGAGGCCCGGGTAGGCGATAAAGCCAGTTTCCTTGGTGGGTTGAAAGAACCGAGCGTCGAGTGGAGCCGGAGACTTGCTGAACGATGATGGGTTGACGCAGGCCACCTGGAGGTTCTTCGATTTTGAGGTCTGCCCCCACATAAGGCTGACGCCTTGGCCGGGTCTGCCGAAGAGCGACGTGGCGGGCGGCTGAGAGTAGAAGGCCGAGTAGGCGATGGCGCAGCCCAACTGTCGTCGGGAGGTGCACAGTGGGATGTGTTTGAAGGCACCACCGACCTTCTTGCCTACTGGCACCGTGAGGTTGCCCCCGATGAGGATCGCCGAGACCAGCCGATTTCGAAGTGCCGGGTTGTTGTCGATTTGGCTGGCGATCAGCCGGATCAGCATCGCGCTGCCCTGCGAGTGTCCGATGAGGACGAAATGCCGGCCCTTCGGCTCTTGTGCGAGGAAGGCCTTGAACCCCGAAAGCAGCGAGTTGTAGGCGATCGTGACCTGCTCTCGGCCTTTTCCTCGATCGGTCGTCATCAGGCCGCTGCTCGTGACTTGGCGATACATCGGTGAGAAGACTCGGCACACCCGGCTGAACGGCGCAGCTTGGATACTGGCCACAGCGATCTCGGACCCATCGATCTCGAGGTTGGAGTTCCCGGTCGGCTGTGCGCTGACTGTTGGGTAGGCGAAGAAGCAGTCGACTGGGGGATGGGCGGGTGTGGCAACAGGAGTGACCGTGGTAGCCCCGAAAGCTGGCTCAACTTCGTAACTGAGGTTCTGCCGGCAAGGGTCCGTGGCGAGCAGGGTGGGGTTGCAGAGCCATGTTGTCCTTTCGGTCGTACTCCTCGTGGTGGCTGGTGAGGTCTCGGCGGCATTGGATACGACCGGGGTGGCGGCCGGCGCGGCCACAGCGAAGAGGGCGATTCCGGCCACGAGTGCTCGGGGCGATCGGATAAAAGACATGGATTGAATTCTCCTGATGGGTGGGCTTCAACGGGGATAAAACGCTTTTAGAGTAGTGATGGCCAATCGGAGACCATGCGCAAGGACCTGAACCGGCTTCTCCGGCGTGCGACAATCTGTCGATGCTGCACAATCGCGTGACCTCAATGCTGGGTGTCGAGATTCCGATCGTCCAAGCCCCAATGGGATGGATTGCTCGCTCTCAACTGGCCTCCGCCGTCTCGAACGCCGGGGCGATGGGGATCATCGAGACTTCATCGGGCGAGCTCGACGTCGTCCGAGATGAAATCGCCAAGATGAAGGATCTGACCGAGCGACCATTCGGTGTGAACATCGCCCAGGCCTTCGTGGCAGACCCGGCTGCCATCGTTGATTTCGTGATTACTCAGGGCGTCAAGTTCGTGACCACCTCAGCAGGAAGCCCGACCCGTCATACTGCTCAGTTGAAGGATGGTGGCCTCACGGTCTTCCACGTGGTTCCTTCGCTCGCAGCCGCCGAGAAGGCGGTGGCGGCGGGGGTTGATGGCCTCATTGTGGAAGGAGGCGAAGGCGGAGGGTTCAAGAACCCGCGCCCGGTCTCGACCATGGTGCTCCTGCCATCAGTGACGGCGGCCTTCGATGTTCCGGTGATCGCCGCAGGAGGTTTCCTCGACGGACCGACCATGGCGGCAGCCCTCGCACTTGGGGCAGAGGGCATCCAGTTGGGCACGGTGATGGTTTCGTGTGCCGAGTCTCCGGTCCACGCCGGATGGAAGCAGGCCATCGTGGATGCGTCCGAGACCGACACCGTGTTCCTCAATAGCCACACGTCACCAGCGCTGCGGGCCCTTCGGACCAAACGGACCTCGGCGCTGGAGTTTGACCATGAGCGCAATGCCATGGCCGAGTTCGGCTCTGTGCGAGACGTCTACTTTGGCGGCGATCTCGAGGCGGGTATCGCTCTGAGCGGCGAGATCGCCGGCCGGATCGATGCGATTCGACCAGTCGCTGAGATTATCGAGTCTTGCATCGCTGGCTGCGAGGCAACATTCGCTCGCTTGGCTGCGACCTACCTGCGCTGAGCGCTGAGCGCTGAGCGCTTGGGGCGAGGGGCCATCCACTGCTTTGGCGAGGCGGAGTCGTACGCTTTGCCACACAGCACAACGAGCATGGGGGTAGAGCGATGGCACAGGAATCAGAGGGCACGGTCAGCACCACCGTGGTGGGGATTCCTGCCAAAATCGTCTGGCAACTCCAGATGCTCGCCGGTTTGATCACGATGGTCCTCGGCGTGATCTTGGCGTTCCACCCTTCGAAGTCGCTTGACGTGATCGCCGTCTTCATCGGAATCCTGCTGATTCTCAGTGGGTTGTTCCACTTCGTCCGCGCGCTTGACCACGACGAGCAGCACCGGGCGTGGGTTGGCATCGCCGGCCTCCTCGAAGTCGTGATCGGTGTGGTCATGATTCGCCACCTCGGCCTCTCGTACGCGATCGTCGGGCTCCTTGTCGGGGTGACATGGATCGTGCAGGGAATCGTTGCCCTCATGGGAGGGATTCTCAGCGGAGCCGGCAGTTCTCGCTTGTGGGCCATTGTCTTCGGACTGATCAGCATCGTCGCAGGTGTTGTGGTGGTGTCAGCACCTGAGAACTCACTCACGTTCCTTGCCACCCTCCTGGGGGTCTGGTTCATCATCATGGGTGTCCTCCAGCTCCTCAGCGGACTCTTCCTGCGCAGTGATCTGAAGAAGCTGGCCTGAACCACACCGGTTCGACAGCCGAGGGGGAACCCGAGGACGAGCGAGCTGACGGCGGTGGTGGGGTGACTCGCTGCTAGACCAAGGTCACGGGATCGCCGAGAGAACGAGACGCAGTGAGCCAGCGACAAGTGATGATGAGGATATTTTTGGCACTGGTGACCGGAACCGGTGCTTTTGTCGCGGCGCCCTTGGTGGCGTCCGCCTCACTCGAACGGCCTCACACAGGGTGCCAGCCAGCTCTCATGACGTCATCGGTGCCTCACCCAGACAAGATGCTTGGCGTGCTTCGGCCAAGGGCAGTCTCGGTGCGATCGGTGTGTCGGGGGATTACTCCCCTTGTGGGGCGTGCATCGAGTTCCTCCCGATACAGCGGGGGTGTTCCACCCCTCCTTCCGGGTTCACGAGTCACCATGGGGACCGCCGCAGTGTCCGGCGAGGTCACGCTGACGCCGATTTTCTGGATCCCACCTGGCTATGAGGGTGGGATGCCAACGTCGTACCAGGACCTGATTGCCGCGTTTGACGTGAACCTCGCCGCCGACAGCGGTTCCTCGACGAATGCCCTCAGTGTGCTCTCTGGCTACACCGGCGGTTCGCCGAAACGTCACCTTGCGTATCTGGTCCACGCCGGGACGCCGATCGTCGACACAGAAGCGCTTCCCGCCGACGGTTGCGCTGTTGACGCGGGACCCGTTTATAACGATGATGCCTCCTACAGCGCCTGTGTGAATGACCTCCAGATCAGCGAAGAGATCACGCGAGTCGTGACAGCAGAGTCACTGCCACTCGATCGCTCGCATCTCTACGCGATCTTCACCCCGAAGGGTTTGGAAGTCTGCTTTGATGACGCTGGCACGTCGTGCACCCCAAACAATGACGTCTCCGCCGACGGTTTCTGCGCGTATCACTCGAGTACCACGACGGAGTCGCTCCCGGTTATCTACTCGGTGGAGCCCTATCCGGTCTGGGACTCCGCCACCGGCTACGCCTGTAACGGCGACAACCAGTTCCCACTCGGGAACCCCGCTGCCGACATCGCCATCTCGACGTATTCCCACGAATTGGCTGAGGCCATTACCGATCCCTTCGGCACGGCGTGGATCGACTCGGTGGGCAATGAGATCGGCGACCTCTGCAATTTTGACTACGGGCCGCTGATTGATTCGACGCCGGGCAGCGCCTACAGCCAGGTCATCAACGGCGTGGGCTACTACCTGCAGACTGAATTCTCCAATGCCTCGTTCTCGCTCGACCACTCCAAAGGCTGCGTGAGCGCGTGGACCACGCCGACGGCCCGGTATTCGATCAGGGGCGACCGGCGATCAGGGGCGGCGATCAGCTTCTCAAGCACCTCGATCACGGGTTCGGGCAGAATCCGATCGTTCGAGTGGCAGGTCAATGGCCGAGTGCGCTCCACTGAGGCCGCGTACGTTCGTGCGTTCCGGGTGCCCGGCACGCGAACCGTCACGCTGACAATCACCGACGCCGGTGGGTATCAGTCGACGACCACGAAACAGGTCACCATCACTGGCTGACTCGATCACGCTGCCTCAGGAGGGGAGCGGACCGATCCAACGCTGGTAGGCAGCGATCCAATTCGTGGCGATTGCCTCTTGGGCTGTCACCAGTGGGACCTGGCCGTCGCACACCATGCGATACAGCCGGTATTCCAATCTGTCCTTGGCGTTCGGGATGCCGCCTGCCTCGGGCCAAAGATTCCTCGAGTCTGAGGGAGCCCCCCCGAGCGAGAGCGGGACGAGGTGATCCTCTTCGGTTTCGCTGGTCGACCCTGTGATGCCCCACGACGCCATCTGCGCCCGCTTCAGCGATGACGTGAAGCTCGAGGGAGGCCTGATTGACGTGCTGTAGCCGGGCACACAGATCGTTGTGGCAATCGTTGCCTGGCTCACGTCAGGATTCAACGTCCCCGGAGTGCATCGTGAGTCGGGGAGTGGCGCCCCGAGGTTCCCACCGATGACACAGCCCGATGGCACATCAGAGCGGTACGCCACCCCAACGACCAGGCCGCTCGCTTGTGGCTGGGTCACCGCCGGCACCACCTGAGTGGTGGTAGTTGTGGGCTGCGTGCTCGGGCTGGACGTGGTCACGGTCGAGGGAGTGGCTGGTCGTGTCGTCGTGCTCGGAGCGGGCACCCGCGTGCCACTCGATGAGCACGATGCAGCAATGAAGCCGGCGAGGATGAGCGCCGAGAGCCCACGCATCGACTGATCCCGTAGCCGACGGCCTGATTGTCGAGCAGGTGGTGTGCTGGAGGCTGGTTGCATCGGCCCATCTTCCACGATGCAGCCGGGCCAGGTACGCCGTAGTGTCGAGAGCCGACGAAACGAGGAGACCAGATGGGAACCGTTGAGACTGCCAGGGGGCCGATTCCGATCAGCGATCTCGGAAGAACGCTGATGCATGAGCACGTGTTCGTCCTGACCCCCGATCATCTGGCGAACTACGGACCGGGAGGGTTCTGGGTTGAGGACGACAGGGTGGCCGACGCAGTTGTCCGCCTCTCTCGGCTCAAGGACAAAGGAATTGATTCCATCGTCGATCCAACGGTCGTCGGGCTCGGCCGCGACATTCCTCGCATTGTGAAGGTGGCCCAGGAGGTCGAGGTCAACATCGTGGTGGCGACCGGTGTCTATACCTATGGCGATCTTCCTTTCGCGTATGTAAACCGTGGACCGGGCACGATGCTTGATGGTCCGGAGCCCATGGTCGATGACTTTGTGCGCGATCTCACGGTCGGTATCGCCGACACAGGGGTCAAGGCGGCATTTTTAAAGTGCGCGGTCGAGCACACGCCGATGTCCACCGGCGTCGAGCGATCGGTCAGGGCAGTCGCCCAGGCACATCTGGCGACGAGGGCTCCGATCACCGTCCACACCTCAGCACCGGAGCAGACCGCACGCCCAGTGATCGAGGTCCTCCGTCATGAGGGTGTCGATCTTGAGAAAGTCGTGATCGGACACGCGGGTGACTCAAACGACCTCGATTACCTCATGGAACTCGCCGATACCGGGGCGATCTTGGGGATGGATCGATTCGGCCTTGACCTGATGAACCCGACGGCTGAGCGGATCGAGACCATTGTTGCGCTCGTCCAGCGTGGCTATGGCGATCGGATGGTCCTCGCACACGACGCGTCATGCTTTATCGACTGGTTTGGCCCAGATTTCGAAGCGCTGCACGACCTCATGACGCCGAACTGGCACTACGAGCACATCTCTGATGATGTCCTGCCCGCCCTTGCAGCGGCGGGAGTCAGCGACGAGGCCCTCGATCTCATGCTGGTCGGAACTCCCGCTCGTTATTTCACTCCACGTCCCTGAGCAGGCGGCGTTAGGGTCTCGCCCTCATCACTCGGTCGTTCAGACGCGAGAGGTTTCGATTCCAGATCCACCGGAAGATCGGTGCGGCGATCTTTCCGCCGATCACACCACCCATCCACCAAGGGAATTCGAGCTGTTCGTTCCACGTGACCGTGGTCGCTGAAGACCCTGACGCCTCGAGCGAGAACCGGCCGGTTCCGGTGACGGCACCACGGTGGGTGACCCCCATGAGGGCGCCGTCCTCCCATTCGATGATCGTCATGTGATCGGTGGTGGTCAGCGGCCCGATCTTGGTCTTGCAGGCGAACGAGGTCCCGACGCCGCGCCGTTGCTCGGTGTCAAACGTGATCGCCACTGCATCGGCCATCCACTCGACGTGCTCTTCGACCTTTTCGAGTTCCGCCCACACGACGTCTGGCGTGGTGGGGATCTCGATACTGATCGTGACTCGGGCTCCTGGCATCATGCTCCTTTCAACGGGCTGAGACGAAGCCAATCATCCTTGGCCCAGCCGAACGACTCCGCGCCGAGGATCTGAAGGCACACGTGATCGGCACCGGCTTGGCGATGCTCGGCAACTCGGGCAGCCACCGCCGCCTCGTCACCCCGTACGACCATGGCGTCTTGGAGCCGGGCGCTTCCTCCGGGGATGAAGTCCTCATCGCTGAATCCGAGCCGTCGCCAATTGTTCTGGTAGTTCGGCAGGCCGGTGTAGATCGTGAGGTGCTGGTGTGCTCGGGAGCGAAAGTCCTCGTCGTCATCGGTCAGGGCGACGGCCTGTTCCACGACGAGAAAGGAATCGGGGCCGAGGATGTCTCGAGCCATGGCGGTGTGCTCTGGCGTGACCAGATAGGGCATGGCGCCATCGGCCTTGGTGGCTGCGAGTTCCAGCATCGCTGGTCCGAGAGCGGCGATCAGTCGTGGTGGCCGGTTCGAACCCTCGGGGGCGAACATTGCTGCGGTGTCGAGCGCCTCGAGATAGGCAGCCATCGCCGCTACTGGGCGTTCGTAGGAATGGCCTCTCGTGCGCTCGACCATGGGCTTGTGGCTCACACCGAGCCCGAGGACAAAGCGATCATCAAAGGCGGCGTTCAGGGTTCGGGCGCCGTTGGCGGCCGCCATGGCATCTCGGGCCCAGATCGAGGCAATGGACGTTCCTACGACGAGGGTCGAGGTACCCGCAAGAAGGAGCGACGAGCTCACGAGTGGCTCTCGGCCGTAGGCCTCTGGCATCCAGAGCGAGCTGTAGCCAAGTGACTCGGCAAAGGCTGCCACCTCGCTTGAGTGAGCGGCATAGAGG
>JBAXAR010000059.1:0-12068 GCA_037142475.1 Actinomycetes bacterium | reverse complement strand
CCACTGGGGTTGGCATGCTCGACGCGAAGAAGGCACTCCTCGAGAATGACGGTGATGTCGACAAGGCCACCGTATGGCTCCGTGAGAACGGTATTGCAAGCGCTGCAAAGCGGTCTGACCGTGAGGCTTCTCAGGGGGCAGTCGCCACGGTCAGGGATGGCAGCGTGGTCTCGATCGTTGAAGTCCGGTGCGAAACCGACTTTGTGGCCAAGGCCGACGAGTTCGTGAACCTCACGAATGACATCGCCGCCAAGGTCGCGTCCGAAGGGGCTTCCGCCGTTGACTCGTTCGCTGACGAGATTGACCGCCTTCGCACGGTGCTCAAGGAAAACATCTCGATTGGCGAAGTTATTCGCCTTGAGGCGGCCGAGGGCCAAGTCATCGATGGTTACCTCCACCTCCAGGCTGGCCGTGGTGTCAACGCCGTAGCGGTCGTCCTCCAGGGTGGCACAGAAGAGCTAGCTCACGACATTGCCGTGCATGCCGCGTTCGCCCGCCCGCAGGTGGCGCGTCGAGAGGACGTACCCGCCGACCAAGTGACTGCCGAGCGCACCACGATTGAGAATATCTCGCGCAACGAGGGCAAGCCCGAGGCTGCGCTGGAAAAGATCATTGAAGGTCGGATGAACGGCTGGTTCAAAGAGCGCGTGCTTCTCGAGCAGGGCTTCGTCAAGGACGAGAAGAAAACCATCGCCCAGTTGCTCGGTGATGCGGAGCTGATCTCGTTCGCGCAGGTCATCGTCGGCGCCTGAGCGAGAGGAACAGCTCAATGGCAGCCGCCAGGCGACTCGTGCTGAAGATGTCCGGAGAGGCGTTGGCTTCTTCGGCTTCCGATGAGACCATCGATGCCGCAACTGTGGAGCGACTGGCTCGAGAGATCGCTGCTGCTCATGAGCAGTTCGATCTTGAACTTGCCATCGTGGTTGGCGGCGGCAATATCTGGCGCGGTGCAACTGGAGCGATGGCGGGAATGGATCGCTCGACCTCGGACGCGATGGGAATGCTCGGGACCGTTATCAACGCATTGGCGCTGCAGGACGCTCTGGAGCATATGAATCAGCCGACCAGGGTCCTCTCGGCGATCCAGATGGCTGAGGTCGCTGAGCCTTACATCCGCAGGCGAGCGATGCGTCACCTCGAAAAGGGTCGAGTGGTGATCTTTGCCGCCGGCATGGGAAATCCCTATTTCACAACCGATACGGCTGCCGCTTTGAGGGCGGCAGAGATTGAGGCGTCGCTCCTGCTCAAGGGCACCCATGGTGGCGTCGACGGTGTCTACTCGGCAGACCCAAAGCTTGACCCATCGGCTGATCGCTACGAGCAGATTTCGTTTCGGGATGTCCTCTCAAAGGACCTCAGGGTGATGGACCTCACCGCCATTACGTTCTGTCAGGACAACGAACTCCCCATCCGTGTTTTTGACCTCATGGCGCCTTCGAACCTTCATCAGGCGCTTGCCGGCCATCCGGTCGGTACGCTGGTGTCGTGATGGACGACGACATGGCGGAATTGGTGCTCGAAGAGGCCCGCGACAAGATGACCAAGGCGGTCGATCACGTCAAGGCAGAGTTCGGCGGCGTGCGGACCGGCCGAGCAACTCCCGCCATCATCGAAGGCCTTCTCGTGGACTACTACGGGTCAATGACGCCGCTGAAGGCACTGGCGAGTTTCAATGTTCCCGAATCCCGTCTCCTCCAGGTGATCCCCTTCGACAAGGGGGCTATGGCGTCGATCGAAAAAGCCATCAGCAGTTCGGACTTGGGGATCAACCCATCAAATGATGGACAGGTCATCCGTTTGGCATTCCCGCCATTGACCGAGGAGCGTCGACGAGACCTCGTCAAGGTGGTTCGCCAGAAGGCCGAAGATGGGAAGGTCCAAGTGCGCAGTATCCGCCGGACGTCGCGCCACGATCTTGACCAGCTCGAGAAGGAGAGTTCGCTCTCCTCAGATGATTCTGAGCGCGCCTCGAAGCAGCTTGAGAAGATCACTCAGAGTGGGATCGAGGCGATCGACGAGTTGCTCTCCCATAAGGAAAAGGAACTTCTCGATGTCTGATGATCGCAGGGACAAGGGACTCTTCGACGACGACGATGCATTGAGCCCCACCGAGCCTCCCGCCTCTGGGGTGCGCATCACCGGTGCATCACCAGCATCTGACGACATCCTCGCCGACTGGGCGCTCGACGCCGATCGAAGCCCAGAGGCAGCATTGCCGCCCTGGACTGACGAGGCGACCGGGCAAGTACCAGCGGTTCTCTCGCGTCCCGACGACGGAGACGGAGACCCGTGGGCATCTGTTGAGTCGCCAACGTGGCGGGAAGAGTCCAGTGACTGGGAAGCCGGAGACGAGGTATTCGATACCTCGATGCTCAGCTCACACGAGGAACCCCTCGGAGCACTCAATCCTGAGCCGGAGATGACCGAAAGTCAGCCATGGGAATTCGACATCGCCGGTCAGCCGCCAGCTGCCGCCGAACCCGCCGTTCTGGCAGCGTCTGCAGGTGACGAGTGGGCAGCCCCAGACCGGGTGGTGAGCGACGACGCGGTCCCGGTAGCACGGCGCCGCGGGTCACAATCGCGCACTCGATCCGAAGACGACGGTCCAACTCGGTCACGGCGGCCACCCTTCAGTGAATCCTTCGCGGATGCGGCTAAGGGCTCATCCGACGGCGGCGGACGCAACATGCCCGTTGCAGTCATCACGGGGGTCATCATCGCGCTCTTGGTTTTGGTGACCTTCAATATCGGCACCGTGCTCGCCATGCTGCTCGTTATCGTGGTGGTCACCCTTGCTGCCGCAGAGGCGTATGCGGCATTCCGACGAGGCGGTCAGCACCCAGCGACGCTTCTTGGCCTGGTCGCCACGGTCGCACTTCTGATCGCCACCTATAACCGAGGCCCCCAAGCCCTCGGCCTGGTGACGGTCCTGCTTGTCGCCTTCACAATCGTGTGGTTCATGGTGGGGGTTGAGAAAGCCAACATGATCACCGGTGCCGCATCGACGTTCTTCGTCTTCGGCTGGGTTGGGGTCTTCGGGTCCTATGCAGCGCTTCTGCTGAACCCGAATCTCTTCCCCAGTCGTCACGGGCTGGCATTCCTCCTTGGGGCAATCCTTGTAACGATCTCCTACGACATCGCTGCTTTGTTTGTTGGCCAATCCATGGGTCGCAAATCACTTGCACCCGAGATCAGCCCGAACAAGACCATCGAAGGGCTCGTCGGTGGAAGCGTGGCGGCGATCCTCGTGGCAGTGATCGTCGTACACCTCATCGCCCCTTGGACTCTGTCGAGTGCATTGGTCCTCGGCATCATCGTCACGATCGTTGCCCCACTGGGCGATCTGGCCGAGTCGATGATCAAGCGAAACCTCGGAATCAAGGATATGGGTCGGCTACTCCCCGGCCATGGGGGCATGCTCGATCGGGTCGACGGGCTTCTCTTCGTCCTCCCTGCGACGTATTACCTGGTTCGTGCGTTCAATCTGGGCTGATTGGTGGCCGTGGCGATAACGCTGTGGCCTCATGACGCAGCGAGAGGGTAGCGATGAGCACCACGACGGTGAGCCTGCTCGGCTCGACCGGTTCGATAGGGACCCAGACACTCGAGGTGATCGACCGGCTCCGTGGCGAGTTCGAAATCCATGCACTCGGCGCAGGCGGACTCTCCGATCGCCTTCTGGCGCAGATAGAGCGATACCGCCCAACGTTGGTCGTTGTGCGAGACGCCAGCGTCGCTTCGGATCTGTCGGGTCTTCTCGATCGATCCATCTCGGTGCTCTCGGGGCCCGAGGGGCTTGCGGAAGCGGCATCGAGCGCATCAATCGCTGTCAACGCCGTGATGGGGTTCGCCGGCCTTCCGGTCACGATCGCCGCTCTTTCATCGGGCCGGCGCTTGGCACTGGCCAACAAGGAATCCCTGATCGCGGCGGCCCCGGTGGTCGAGCGGGTGCGATCGACCCCTGGGGCCGAGATTGTTCCCGTTGATTCCGAGCACTGTGCGATCCACCAGTGTCTCGCCGTTGTCGCCCCCGAGCGGCGTTCGAGCGAGGTGAGAAGGCTGCTGCTGACCGCCTCGGGAGGACCATTCCGGGAGACTCCGGCGGAGGCACTCCGTGATGTCACCATCGACGACGCCCTTGCTCACCCGACCTGGTCGATGGGTCCCAAAATAACCATCGATTCCTCGACCCTCATGAATAAGGGACTCGAGGTGATCGAAGCCCATGCGCTCTTTGGGGTTGGCTTCGATGCCATTGATGTGGTCGTCCATCCGCAGTCAATCGTGCATTCGATGGTTGAGTTGATCGACGGCAGCACCATCGCCCAGCTGTCCAATCCCGATATGCGGCTCCCAATCGCTTATGCATTGGGGTTTCCAGAGCGACTAGACGTCGCGTACGGGGCACTCGACTTCTCCTCTGGGGTGTCGCTCGAGTTCTCTTCTCCCGACACCGAGCGATTCCCCTGTCTCGGCCTCGCCTATGCGGCGGGTCGAGCGGGTGGCGGCGCTCCAGCCTGGCTGAGTGCCTCAAACGAGGTCGCAGTCGACGCGTTCCTGGCGGGCATCATCGGCTGGGCGGGTATCGCTGAGATCGTCGGGGCCTCTATGGATCGTTACGAACCCGATCCGCTCGACAGCCTCGATTCGGTGTTGGAGTTAGATCGCCGCGCCCGCGACGTCACAGAGGCCATCGTGGGCGCAAGAATGTCGGGATGACCGATACTGCAGTGGCTGAAGCTTCCGCCGAAACGCCGTCGATGAGCACCACTGCGGCATTCGTGCGGCTGATCGTCATCGTCGGGTCCATTGCCGGTGGCTTCATCCTGCTGGGAATGATCAATCTCCTCGTGGTGATCCTGGCTCTGATTGTCATGATCTTGCTCCACGAGTTGGGCCACTTCGCCACGGCGAAGTGGTCGGGGATGAAGGTGACGGAGTTTTTCGTCGGGTTTGGCCCCCGGTTGTGGTCTGTCAAGCGGGGAGAGACCGAGTACGGCGTCAAGGCCATCCCTGGCGGCGGGTATTGCCGGATCGTCGGGATGTCCTCCCTTGAGGAGATTGACCCTTCAGACGAGCCTCGGGCTTATCGAAATCAGCCCTTCGCGAAGCGGATCGGCGTCGCCTCGGCTGGTTCTGCGATGCACTTTCTCATTGCCTTCGTGTTGGCCTTTGGAGCCTTGACTCTCATCGGTCGTCCTGACCCTTCGATCGTGGTGGTTCAGGGTTACTTGAATCTTGACGGCGTCGGAGCGACACCGGCCCAACTGGCCGGACTCGCTGCAGGTGACCGCATTCTCTCGGTCAACGGAACCAAGGTGACGAGCGATGCTGCGCTCTCGAAAGTGGTCCACAAGAAGGCGGGCCAGCCGGTGGCTCTTGTCGTGATGCGCAATGGGGCCTCTCGGTCACTGACGGTCACGCCCCTCGATGGACGCGACGTCAAAATGGGAGGAGCTCCGCTGGCGGCAAGGTCCGGGCCGGCAACTGGGTACCTCGGCATCTCTCTCGGACAGGGAACATCCACCATGGGGCCATTGGCCGCTGCCGGCCATTCAGCCACCATTGTCCGCCAAGCCACGACCGGGGCGGTGACGGGCATCGCACATCTCTTCTCCCCGAGCGGTCTCCAGAGTTACGCCACTCAGGTGATCAATCCGGCGCCACCTCAATCACCGGTGGAGGCACCTGGACGCTCCTCGAAGGTAACCGCACAGGATCAGTCGCGGCCGGAATCGATTATTGGTGCGGTGCGCACTGCGAGTCAGGCTGCTCAGGCGGGAGCGCTCACGTTGATTGAGGTGCTGATCTCGATCAACATCTTCATCGGGATTATCAACATGCTCCCGATGCTGCCGCTTGATGGCGGACACGTCGCCATCGCCGGTTATGAGTGGATTCGAACGCGGAAAGGTCGGCCAATGTATCGGGCGGACGTGACCAAGTTGATGCCGATTGTGTACGCATTCGTGGCCTTCCTCGTCCTGCTCGTGACCACGTCGGCCTACCTTGACCTGACTCACCCAGTAGCGAATCCCTTCCAATAGGTCTCGCGCAAGCACTCGGCACGGCAGAATGGGGAGATGGAAACCCCCGGAACGCTCCTGACCCCACGTCGCACCACTCGTAAAATTGTCGTGGGGGGAGTCGAGATTGGTGGTGGTGCTCCGGTAAGCGTCCAGTCCATGACGACCACCAAGACCGCTGACGTCGAGGGAACCCTTGAGCAGATCTACGAGTTGGCGGCAGCCGGCGCCGACATTGTCCGATGCACGTGTAACGAAGAGGCCGCTGCGGAGGGCCTCGCGCACATTGTTCCGCGCTCACCTGTGCCGATCATCGCAGACATCCATTTTCATCAGGAGATGGCCTATGCCGCCCTGGAGGCAGGAGTCCAAGGCCTGCGCCTCAACCCTGGGAATCTAAGGAAGCCTGAAGAGATCAAGATGATTGCCGCCGAGGCCAAGGATCGTGGGGTTCCGATTCGGATTGGCGTGAATGCCGGCTCCCTGCATCCCGAGATCGCGGCACGCCACGGGGGAGCGACTCCCGAAGCCCTCATTGAGTCGGCCGAGCTCGAACTGGCGTATTTCCGTGAGGTTGATTTCGATGACGTCAAGATCTCGGTCAAAGCATCCTCGGTGCCCCTGATGATCGCCGCCTATCGATTGGCCTCTGAACGCTTTGATTACCCCCTTCACCTTGGCGTGACTGAAGCGGGGCCACCGCCGGCGGGCCTCATCAAGGGCACCGCCGGGATCGCGACGCTTCTTGCTGAGGGGATCGGCGACACCATCCGGTACTCCCTGACGGCCGATCCTGTCGAAGAGGCTCGAGCAGGTCGCCAGCTCCTCGAGGCACTCGGGCTGCGAGAGCGCAAAGGACTCGACCTGATCGCATGTCCGAGCTGCGGTCGAGCCGAAGTCGACGTGATTGCCATTGCCAAGGCGGCCCAGGAGGCTCTCGAGAGTCGAGCGCTTCCCATCCAGGTTGCGGTGATGGGCTGTGTGGTCAACGGACCCGGAGAAGCCAAGCATGCGGACCTTGGGATCGCTGGCGGGCGCAAGAAAGGCCACTTGTTCATCCAGGGCAAAATTGTTCGGGTGGTCCCTGAGGACCAGATGGTTTCAGCCCTCGTCGAGGAGGCGGAACGCCTCGTTGCCGAGGGAGTCGAGGCCCGTTTGGCCGCCGCAGACGCCGGAGCGGAAGCGGAGGCTGCGGCCGACCGAGCGGCCCTGCTCGACGCCAAGGGTGCAGATGCCAACCACGCATCGGTTCGAATCGAGAAGATGAGGGAGCGTCTGGGGCAGTAATTCCCTCCTTGGGTTCACCTGACGCCGTGATATAGTTTTGGTCTAGTCCTGTCGGTGGAAGCGTTTTCGATGGAGCGTGGGTTTCGACCCGCGCTCCTTGTTGTCTATGCGCTCACCCGGTTCAGGGAGCAACGGTAAGGAGGTGACAGCGATGAGTACCACGCCCGAGGAGCTTCATGCTGCCCTCACCCCGATTGCAGAAGGTCTCGACCTTTCGATTCATGACGTGGAATACGCACGGAATCTCATTCGTATCACGGTGCATCGCCCGGGCGGAATCTCGATTGATGATCTGGCGGACGCCAACAGGGCCATCTCTACCTACCTCGACGAGAATGAGCCCTTTGAGGCTCGCTACACCCTTGAGGTGTCGAGCCCAGGGATCGAACGAAAGCTCCGTACCGAGACACACTTCAGCGCAGCCATCGGCGAGACCGTCATGATCAAGACGGTTGGTGACATCCCTGAAGTTCCAGGTCGCCGTGTCGAGGGGGAGCTGATGGAGGCGACGCCCGACGGAATCGTCATCGCCCCAGCTTCCTCTGCACCCATTTCGCTTCGCTATGACCAAATCGACCGTGCTCGCACGGTCTACGCGTGGGCTCCGATCTCGAAGCCATCGCCCTCTCGGGCAGGGGCTCCGAAGGGCAAGAAGCGGATCCACGCCACCGCACCAGAGAGGATCATGACGCCATGAGCACCACCAATTTCGAGTTTCTCGACGCATTGGGGCAGATCGCCAGAGACAAGGGGATCTCAGAGTCAATGCTGCTCGACGCCCTTGCCAACGCCCTCGTCGCGGCGTACAAGCGCTTGCCCGACTCAGCTGAGGAGGCCGTGGTGACGATTGACCCGGATTCCGGGGAAATCAGGGTCTACGGCCAAGAACTCGACGCCGACGGGGCCGTGGTGCGCGAATGGGACGACACGCCGGAGGACTTCGGTCGGATTGCAGCGCAGACGGCCAAGCAGGTCATCACGCAGCGGATCCGTGAGGTCGAGCGTGACATGAAGTACGAGGAGTACTCCGGGCGTGAGGGCGACATCGTCACCGGAATCGTCCAGCAGACCGACAACCGCTACACGCTGTTGGACCTTGGCAAGGTCGAAGCGCTGTTGCCGCAGGCCGAGCAGGTCCCTTACGAGCGCTATGAGCACGGCACCAGGCTCAAGGCCTACATCGTGGAAGTTCGCAAGACCAACAAGGGCCCGCAGATTGTCGTGAGCCGAACCCATCCAGGTCTCGTCAAGCGCCTCTTCGAGCTCGAGGTTCCCGAGATCTCCTCAGGAATCGTCGAGATCCGAGCGGCTGCTCGTGAGCCTGGCCACCGCACCAAGATCGCCGTGTGGTCGAACGATTCGCACGTTGATCCTGTTGGGGCATGCGTCGGTGCTCGGGGGAGTCGTGTGCGGATGGTCACCAATGAGCTTCGCGGTGAGCGTATCGACGTCATTCCGTACTCGGATGATCCGGTGGAACTGATCCAGAACGCCCTCGCCCCAGCGCGAGTTCGTGAGGTGCGTCTCGATGAGAACACCGGGATCGCCACGGTGATCGTGAACGATTTCCAACTGTCTCTTGCCATCGGCAAGGAGGGCCAGAATGCCCGCCTTGCGGCCCGCCTGACGGGGTGGCGGATTGACATCAAGAGCGAGACTCAACTCGAGGAAGAAGAAGCTGGGCTCGCCGAACAGGAATGGGCCGAGGGCGAGTGGATCGAGGATTCCGAGGGCAATCAGGTCTGGAAGCCCGCTGAAGGTGGCGACGCACTCTCCGCAGAGGAGTGGGGAACACAAGCCGTCGAAGAGGCGAAGAACGAGTCGGCGGAGCCAATTGGCGATGCCAAAGCAGTGGAATCGGCGACTGAGGTTGTCGATGCCGAGTCGCCCGCGAACGACGACGATGCTGCCGCACCGAGCGACGAGGGCTCATCGGAGCCTGGTACCGAGGGAGCTGACGCATAATCCCCCAGAGGACCTGCGTTGGATGCCGCCAGCGCAGGGACGATGGTGCGCTCATTCGCTTCGGTCTTGTGAAACCGGGGGTCTTGGGTGCCGGTCGTGGGATTCCCGGGAGGGGGGCGTGGCTCTGCCCCACTCGTACCTGCGTCCAAAAGGCCGTCAGATCGGGTTCACTGCCTCGAGCGTTGAGGAGGGGCGTGGGTTCCGAAGGTGAAGCACTCCGAGATGTCCTTCTCGCCCTCATCGGGGGAGAGGAACCCTCGGAGAGGTGAGCCAAGAGCTGTGAATGTGTGAGAATAGTGAACCACCGCCTGAATGGGCCGGTGGTGTGAGTGAGACACTGAGGACACCTTGCCGAAGAAGATCCGCGTCTACGAGTTGGCTCGTGAGCTTGGCCTGACGAACAAAGAGACCGTTGACCTAGCCGTCGGCTTGGGTATCGGTGTGAAAAGCCACTCGTCGTCCATTGAAGACGCACAGGCCGATCGGGTTCGTCGCAAGGCTGACGCCGAAGGCCTCCGTCGTGAAGTTCAGCCTGAAGAGCCCGAGAAGCCGGCGAAGGCGACGAAGGCGGCGAAGGCAACGAAGGCAGCGAAGCCGTCAGAAGCCACTAGCGAAGCGGCGACGGCAAGCGCTCCTCCTCTCGCACCCGCACCGGACGCCGATGCACCCGCGCCTGCAGCCGAAGAGCCAGTCGCCCCTCGTCGTCTCGTGAGTTCCGCACGCCCCAGCGCTCCCACTCCCGCTCCCGCTTCGGCCCCCGCTCCGGTCCCAGCTCCGGCACCTGCTCCACCTGCCTCCGCTGAGACAGACGACGACGGCGCAGCGAAGACCGCTCCCGCAGTCAGTGGCGCTCCGACCCCCTCAGCGCCTCCGAGGCAGCCCGCAGGTGATCCTGCACGTCGACCACCGCCAACTGCGCCGCCGATGAGCCAGTCGGGGAAGCCAATTCCACCCCCGCCGCGTCGACAGCCGTTGAGCTCGACTGGACGTCCGATCCCACCGCCACCCGCTGGCCGGGCATCTCCCGGGGGTGCTCGTCCAGGCGGTCCTCCAGGCGCACGCCCAAGCGGCGGCGGATACGGCGGAAGCCGTCCCGGCGGTGGCGGCGGTGGCTTCAGCGGTGGCCGCCCAAGCGGTCCAGGCGGATTTAGCGGTGGCCCAGGCGGCGGCGGCGGTTTCGCTGGTCGACCCGGAGGCGGACCCGGTGGCCCTCCCGGACGCGGTGGCCCTGGTGGCCCTGGTGGCCCAGGACGCGGTGGACAACGTCCACCGCAGCGTCGGTCACGTCGTCGTCGTCGGAACATGGACGAGCTTGAGCCGACCCAGATGACTGCGTATGCCCCGTCAACGGCCCCTGTCCCCGAGGGAGAGGTGATCGTCGAACGAGGCTCGACCGCACGCGACCTCGGTGCAAAGTTGAACCGATCAGCTGGTGATGTCATCAGGTTCCTCATGATGCAGGGCGAGATGGTCACTGCGACGCAGTCGCTGAGCGACGACATGATCGAACTCTTTGCAGCCGAGCTTGGGGCCGAGGTTCGCCTTGTCGACCCAGGTGAGGAGCAGGAGGCCGAACTTCTGGCCAAGTTCTTCGAAGAAGAAGAAGAAGAAGAAGAGGTCGACACCGAGCCTCGTCCGCCTGTCGTGACCGTTATGGGTCACGTCGACCACGGGAAAACCCTCCTTCTTGACCGGATTCGATCAGCCAATGTGGTAGCCGGAGAGGCGGGTGGCATCACCCAACACATCGGCGCCTACCAAGTCCTCTGGCAGGGGCACCCCATCACCTTTATTGACACGCCAGGCCACGAAGCCTTCACCGCCATGCGTGCTCGCGGGGCTCAGGTCACCGACATCGTGATTCTGGTGGTGGCGGCCGATGATGGCGTGATGCCACAAACCGTGGAGGCAATTGATCACGCCAAGGCGGCGGATGTTCCGATCATCGTTGCGGTGAACAAGATCGATAAGCCCGGGGCCAACCCAGATCGGGTGCTTCAGCAGCTTTCCGAGCATGGGCTCGTCGCCGAGAAGTGGGGCGGCGAGACGATCATCGTCGAATGCTCAGCCCTGCAGAGTCTTGGTATCGACGACCTGCTTGAGCAGCTCGTGATCGTGGCCGAGGTCGAAGAACTCCGCGCCCCGACTACTGGACGGGCTCGAGGAGCGGTCCTCGAGGCAAATCTCGAGGCTGGCCGTGGCCCGGTGGCCACCGTCGTCATCCAGAAAGGCACGCTCAAGGTTGGAGACGCCATCGTGGCGGGTGCAGCATGGGGCAAGGCGAAGGCGCTCATCGACGAGCATGGCAAGCAAGTCAAGTTCGCAGGGCCATCGACGCCGGTCCAGGTACTGGGATTCTCAGAGCCACCCCAAGCCGGCGACGAGCTGCGGACGGCGACCGACCTTGGTCATGCGCGAACTCTCGGAGAGGCTCGAGCCCAGCGCATGCGCCTCTCGGGCTACCTTCCTGCTCCCTCAGCGGCCGGTGCTCGCTTGGAGGACCTGTTCGCCCAGATTCAGCGCGGCGAGACAGCCACATTGAACGTCGTGCTGAAGGCAGACGTTCAGGGTTCGCTCGAGGCTTGTACCGAGAGCCTGAAGAAGCTTGAGCGAGAGGACGTCAAGTTGGCGTTCATTCGCCGGGGCGTCGGTGGTATCAACGAGAACGACGTGCAGCTCGCTGCCGCCTCGAATGCCACCATGATCGGCTTCAACGTCCGCCCCGACCGTAGAAGTCGCGAGATGGCAGCAGCCGACGGGGTCGAGATTCGGACGTACGAGATCATCTAC
>JBAXAR010000058.1:0-12864 GCA_037142475.1 Actinomycetes bacterium | reverse complement strand
GGGGAGGTGCTCGCCGTCGGACAGCCACGAGTCCGGTTCGAACGGGAGTCGAACCCCTTTGCCGTCCCACCCGATCGACGTCGCCGTGCCGGAGATCTCCTTGGTGGCCACTAGGTCACGGGGCTGGCTCGCCATCACCGGGAGGATCTGCAAGACCTCCCTGATGCCCGGCGGGCGCAGGGCCCGTGTCCCTGCGCGCATCTCCGCGATCGCAATTGGGAGGTGCACGGCGGTTCCATGCTGGTCGCGAAGTGTCGGGAGGCCACCGACATGGTCCGCGTGTCCGTGGGTGGCCACTGCCGCCCCGAGCTCGGACAAGTCCGACCCCCGGTCCGACAACGCGGCCGCCACTAACGGGATCTGCGATGGCAGACCCAGGTCGACCACAAACGGTTGCCCGTCGCCGCCGTCGTGGATGACGTAGCAGTTGTAGAGCCACTTCGAGATCACGGTGACGCCGATCTCGGACAACTCGGTGATCACGGGTACCGGAGCGGATCGTTTGGCACCCATGCCCCGACTCTATGGCTCCGCGGGGTGGGGTTGAGGGTCTCAGGGTGTGGGTGCCCGAAACTGGACTACTGCGTTGAGTGTGCTTGTTCCCGGACGGCGAGGCTGGCGGGACAAGCGTCGCCGATCCTGTCCGCAAATCCAGCCTCGCTCAGCGGCCCCATCGGATAGGTCAACAACGACGTCATTCGTAAGCTCGGTTCTGCAACGAGCTTCGCGATTAGTTGCTCGTTGCGAGGGATAGCTCGCGAATGAGCCCGTCGAGGTGGTGGGTACCTCTCACCACTTCCGCTTGATAAGGGCGAAGGAAGCAGAGCCGGTCGCAATGGTGTTGTCGAGGGCATCTCGGACGACCGCTGTTGTCGACAGCATTCGACGGCCGTCGTGGGCGACTTCAACCTCGCACCGAACTGGCCATTGCTTGGGCTGGCGAAAGTACCGGACGTGAAGATCAGTGGTGGCGGGATGCTCGATTGCAGAGTCGAAGCTCTCCCAGACAGAGATCGCGCAGGCCACATCAACCAGCGTTGCCAAGAGGCCGCCGTGGATACTTCCCTCTGGCATTCCCCGGAGCATCTCGTTGCCTTCGAGCGCAACGACGCAGCGAGGAAGCAGCGACTCAATACGAATACCCATGGCTGCATGGATCGGTGGTCCAATCTCAGAGGTCAACCCAAGATTCCATGCCTCCATGTATGCCAGCGCCTGAACTTCTCGATCCGCATTCGTGTCGTGGCTCTCCGCCATGGGCTCACTACGTCTCTCTGTTGTCCAGTTGGTCCGCCATCACCGTAACGGGTTCGCTCGGGGCAATCGAGCTGGCGACATCGCCTCATCGGGGCTGGCCGAGTCAACGTCGATACAGAAACCCACGGAGTCGTTTGTCGATCCTCTCGCTCCACGCTGTGATCAGAATCATGCATGGGTTATCGTGTTTCTTCGTTCTCGGCGGACCTCGTCAGCCCCCGGAAGAAAGACCCCACGTTCATGACTGACACGACTACGGCATTCGACAGCACGAAGACCCGACACCGTCGTGCGGTCGGCAGGACCCTTATCGCCATATGGGTTGTGCTGATCGCCCTCGTTATCACGTTGACCGTGACCTCTCGAGCAACGACCGAGGACCACAACAACCTCACCACGCGCTACCTCAGCAATACGGCCCACGGTGCCGACTACATCGGAATCACGGCTCGGGTGATCGACGTCGACCCCGCCTCAGATCATCTCCAGGCACGGCTGGTCCTGAAGCCCTTCGGTCGCTACGCCAACGCGAACGGGACGTTGGCCGTACCCATCAAACTTGATGTCGACGGCGTCCCTGGAGGGCAAGAGACGTTCGAAGCAGGGCACACGCCCATCCCTGTCCTGAGCACGATCTCCCTGATCGGTGAACTGAGTCAGTACCCGTTCGACAGCTACAACAGCCTGCTGGTCGTCGAAGTCTCACAAGTCGGAACACCCGGCCTGGTTCCGATCAAACTGTCGATCACCGGGGGACAGCGAGATTGGTCAATCACGCCATCACGCTTGGCGAAGCACGAAGGGAACTCTCTCGCCACAACTGTGGCTATTGAGCGGGGCGGTGCCACCATTGGATTTGCCCTGTTCGAACTCTTCTTGATGTTCGTCCTCGCTGCCATCGCTGTGGCAATCACTTACTCCACGGTAATCATCGGCCGGCCCCTCGAGTTCTCGTATTTCACCTGGCTCGGAGCGTTGATCTTCGCCCTGCCGGCGGTGCGGGCATCGCTTCCCGGGAACCCTCCTATCGGGACCCTCGGGACAATCATCTTCTTCTTCCCTGCGTTGGCGACCGTGACCGTCTGCATGTTGGTGGCCGCCATCACCTTCGTCCATCGGGCCCGAACAAAGAGTTGACCGTTCCGATTCGCCAGCAGTCTGGCGGTCCCCGATCATCACAATCCCGGGGAGGACACAGCAAGCGGGCATGCCTTCAATCCTGTGAGCATGCAGGTCCCCCATCGGGTCGATGCTCAGGATCGCTCCGTGCGACGCGTGGATCCTCAAGTCCTGCGGTGGCGCTGATCGCGAGTGCGACCCCACCAAGGAAGCGGGACTAGCCGGCCTCGTCGTCGCGGGACCGTTGAATGACCGTTCCGGGGAAGGAGGAATCATCCCGCCACCGTTCGAGGTAGCCCACATAGTCAAGAAGACTTCCCGAGTAGGTGATGTTGAGTGCCGCTCGGGAGTCAATCGCCTGCTGCTCACTGTTATAGAAGCTGGGCGTGCACATCAAGAAATAACGTGCACCGGCAAATCCAACCGTGTGCAGCACCGAGAGCCACTCGGCCTCGGCCACCTCTTCGGACTCGATCACCGCAACGTCCTGTTCGGCGCAGGCGGCGATGATATGTGCCACGTGCTTGGCCGACTCAGAGAGCAAGTGCGAGAAGTTCGTTCCGAAGCCGCCTTGGACAAGGCTGATCAGCAGCATGTTGGGGAAACCGCTCGCCAGAACACCATGAAGGGTGTGAGCACCCTTGGCCCAGCGCTCTGAGAGTGCGACGCCGTCACGGCCCTTCGGGTCGAATCCGAGTCGGTGATGCAGGTCCGTGGTCACCTCGAACCCTGAGGCATAGATAAGGAGATCGACTGGGTACTCGATCCCATCGACCACTGGACCGCGTGCGGTCACTGAATCGACGCCTCGGCCATCGGTGTCAACCAGGTGGACGTTGGGCCGGTTGAACGCAGGCAAGTACTCGTCGTGAAAACAGACACGCTTGCAGTGCTTGCCCCAATAGGGCTTGAGCTTGTCAGCCGTCTCGGGATCCTCAACGACTTCGTCGACTCGTCGACGGATGGCTTCCATCGCCTCGAAGTCGATCTGATCGAGAGCTTCGGCTTCCTCATCTGTCGATGCAGGCTGTTGGGTGTCGACCCACATCAGGTCGGTCCAGCCATCACTCACGAGGTCAACCTCGGGTTGTGCCCCGGTCACCGCCTCGGTGAAGTTCCGGATCCGCTCCGCCTGCCAACCGGGCTTGAGGCTCTTGAACCACTCGACATCAGTGGGCTGCTGGTTTCGAATGCCCACCGCACCGGGTGTCCGCTGAAACACGAAGAGCTCTTCGGCAACCCGAGCGACCTCGGGCACCACCTGAACAGCCGTTGCTCCCGTCCCGATGATCCCAACGCGCTTGCCAGCCAGGTTGTCCATCGGCTCGGTGGGGCTACCGCCGGTGTAGGTGTAATCCCATCGGCTGGTGTGGAATGCCTTTCCCTCGAAGTCCTCGATCCCCGGAATGCCCGGCAGCTTGGCCTTGTGGAGGATGCCCCCAGCGAGGACCATGAACTGCGTCGAAATCCGGTCACCACGGGTCGTCCTGACCTCCCACCGAAGCGTGTCGGCATCCCATTGGGCGTCGGAGACGTCAGTCTGAAAGAGCGCATGGGGGTAGAGATCGAACGTTCGTGCCAGCAGCTTCGAATACTCGAAGATCTCCGCGGCGCTGGTGTAGCGCTCGGATGGCATGTACCCGGTCTCCTCAAGGAGCGGGAGGTAGGTGTACGACTCGACGTCGCACATACAACCGGGATATCGATTCCAGTACCACGTCCCCCCAAAGTCACCGGCCTTTTCGACGATCCGGAAGTCAGTGATTCCCTTCTTCATGAGGTCGATCGCCGTGAGCATCCCGGCGAACCCTCCGCCGACAATGACGACAGTGGTGTCCTCAATCACGGGGTCACGGGTGAAGTTGGGGTCGGCGAACGGATCGCGGTCTAACTCCTCTCCGAGCTCGCGCCACTGCGACATGCCTTCCGGGCGGATCCGCTTCTGCTTTTCCAGCTCGTATCGCTGGCGAAGTTCCTCGGTCGAGGAGCCTTTCGTCGTGCTGTCCTGCTCCATCATTTCGCCCTTCCCGGGGAGGCATGCTGTTGGCTCTATCGGTTCGTCCACCTGTAATCCTGACACGCTCGCTGGTGAGACGAGAACCTGTTCTATTTATCATCATCCTTTCAAACCGCGATCGCTGTCGGTCGTCGGGGTCTTGTCGAGAGAAGTCCACTCGGTAGGTTCTCTCCATGACCACACCACGCGCCATTGTCACGGGTTGCTCCACCGGTATCGGAAGGTCCACTGCCCTCGAGCTCACTCGCCGGGGCTACGCGGTGACCGCCACGGCCCGCCGCATCTCAACCATCGCTGACCTCGAAGTGGCAAACACGTGCGAACTCGACGTGGTCTCTGACGTATCGGTGGCGGCGGCAGTCGCTCAGATCGGGCCCGTGGACGTCCTGATCAACAATGCGGGCGTGGGAATCGAAGGGTCCGTCGAGGAAGTCTCCATCGACGACGCTCGCGCCGCCTTCGACACAAACTTCTTCGGTGCGGCGCGTCTGATCCAGGCCTTTCTCCCTGCAATGCGAAAACAGGGATCGGGCACCATCGTCAACATCACCTCGGTGGCGGGAATCGCCGCCCCGCCGTTGGCGGGCTTCTACGCCGCCTCAAAATTCGCCCTTGAGGCCCTCTCGGAATCGCTGGCTTTCGAGGTCGGCCATTTTGGCATCAAGGTTCTCGTCATCGAGCCAGGTGGCGTTGCCACCGCTTTCGCCGCCAACCGGTTCGATCACCGGGATCCGTCAGGGCCCTATGCATCATTGGCCCAGCAATGGGAGGGGGCCACCACTACGTTGCGAGGTGGTCTCGAATCTCCGGGCCCCGACGTTGTGGCGAGTGCACTCTGCGATGCGCTGGAACTCGAGAACCCCCCACTTCGGACGCCAGTTGGCACAGACGCTGAGGTCGTGGCAGCCAGCCGGGCGGCAATGACCTATGACGCGTTCCAGGACGGCATGCGTCAGATGTTTGGGATCGACTGGTAGTCAGCGACGCTGGACGCGTGCGTCGGCCTACTGCTGATGTCTGGGGTCATCAGAGAAGTCCGAATTCAAGGATGACGGCGACACTCAGGCCGACCACCACGATGCACCACCGCAGAACGCGATCGGGAATCAGGCGGCCCCAATGGCCACCAATCAGTCCGCCGATGAGTGTCCCGGCGGCGATGAGCGCCGTGACAGGCCAAGCGATCGAGGTGGTGCTGATAAACACCAGCGCGGCAACGCCATTGACGATGAACGCCAAGCCGTTCTTCACGCCGTTCAGCTTCTGAAGCGAGTCGTCGAGAAAGACCGCCATCAGAGCCATCAGCAGCACTCCCTGGGCGGCTCCGAAGTAGCCGCCGTAGACCCCACTGAGGAAGACCCCCACCATGAGGGTGATGCCACCATGCCGCTCCCCTTCGCTACGCGCCTGCATCCAGGCCTTCAGACGCGGCTGGACTGCCATCAGGCACGCGGCGAACGCAATAAGAAGGGGGACGATCGAGGCGAAGACCTTCTCGGGAAGGGCGAGGAGGAGCACCGCACCGGTGATCCCGCCCAGAAGTGACATCGAACCCAGCCGGAGCAATCGGTTGCGCTGGCCCTCGAGTTCTTTCCGATACGTCACGACCCCACTGAAATTGCCCGGCGTCAGCCCGACATTGTTTGAGACGTTGGCGAGCACTGGTGGATAACCGAGCGCGAGGAGCGTGGGGAACGTGACAAGGGAGCCGGCGCCGACAATCACGTTCATCGCGCCAGCGATGATGCCCGCGCCGAAGATCGCCAAGGCGGCCCACGTCGTCACAGGCTGGATCTCCCGACGCTGCCACCGAAGACTGCCTGCATCCTCACGGAACTCGGTGACTCGATCGTGGGCTCAGGAAACGAGTTCCTGGTGTCGAAATTGCTGTGCTTGGTATCCATGGACCTCGCCACTCAGGTGTCTCTGGTTCACAGCCGACCGTCTGAGGATATCCCTCGCGTCACTGCCGAGCGCTGGTTTCCCGGGGTTCCTATCGATTCGAGTGCCACTGCTGACCGGGAATCGAAAGGAGACCAGAAACTAGCTGCCCTCCAGTGCTAGAGATGGGTCGCGAGGACTGGGCGATTCCGCCCTCATCCCGAGATCACCACAGGAGATTCCATGACCCTTGACGCTGCCGAGATTGCCCCCGACGCCTACACGGTGGTCCTGGAGAACGATGCCGTACGTATCCTCGAACTCCGAATGGAACCGGGAGAGACCACTGAGCCACATGGCCACCCTGACATGGTCGTCGTGATGGTTGAGGGGGGAACATTTCGCTTTGGAGGTCCTCACTCCTCATCAACACCGTCGGATCTCGAGATCCCAAGCGGGACAGTGAGTTTTCAACCTGCGGACGAGCACACCACGGAGAACATCGGCACCAGTGCCGTCCACGGGTTCCTGATCGAACTCAAAAAATAGGCCGGCCAAGCCCCTGCTGGCTAAGCGTCCCCTCGGCCTCGTGCGTCCCACGCCCCTCCATCGGCAACGGTGCCGCCCGGGACAACCCCGAGTTCCCGGCGAACCTCGCCGAGGTTCTCGGTCATCACTGAGGCCCAATCCCAGGAGCGGTCGCTCAAGTCGGCACTCGTCATGGCCCCACGGGCAGCAGCCTCGGCCAGAGCGCTCGGAACGAGGACCGACCCAGAGGGCTCAAACGGGGAGATTTTCACGTCATGGTGCCACTGGAGGAGAACCACAGCCAAGTAATAAAGGCCTCCATCAGTCGAGTTCGCCGCGGTGAACATGGCAATCGCCACTTCATCGACATTCGAAGTGCTGTAGCCAGCCAACACGTGATGGAGATCATGCGGCCCAAGGACCTCGAGAGCAGGGACACCGGGGGCGCCGGGAACGTCGTAGCCAGTGTGGCGGTAGAAGCGAAGCATCTCTGAGCCCACAGAGCCCTCTGGCGCTCTCTGGAGAAGATGGACGTACTTCTCGTAGTCATCGGTTGGTGTAACCAAGGGATCCTCAAGACGGTCGAGGCGACTGGTAATGACCTCGAGTGAGTCATCCGACCGTTCGGCGAGGAACCTCCGGAAGAGATCGCCACCCGCAATCTCGCACGAGGAGCGACTGAGCTTCTCGATAAGGCTTGCCGCTTCCTGATCCACACCGAAGGCATCGGCAAGGACGCGGAGTGCATGCTCACCTTCTGGATCGAAGTCATCGGCCATTAAGACACACAGCGTGGCGGCGACCATCGCCTCGTGTCGGGAGCGCTCATCGACGAGGGCTGATTTCAGTTCTGAGAGTGCCAGGTCGGCACTCGACCACGTACCCGCTGTCTCCAGGACAGATCCTGAGATCGAGAGGTCATGTCGAGCACTCTCGAAGGTTTGGGCCATGGCATTGACAAGGTCGGCTGAGGGCCCGGCGAACGGCCGAGTCGCTCCGGCAGTACTCACGAACCTCATCGCCCCCAAAATTCCATGCACTACCTCGTCAGAACCGTCCAGCAGCAGGGTCATTGTGCTCGAACTCCTTTCCAAACGGCCCCAGAAAGGGCGTTGCGTACTGACGATACTTCGTATTCGGTCATTCGACCGAGGGGCTGTGGGCATCTCAGACACATTCGACTCCGCTGCCCTCTGGAGCTCTCAGGCGCCCCGAGCCTCCACCAAGGACTCACCTGAATGGTTGACCACGCAGCATTCACAAGGGTTTGGCCCCTCTTCTCGGTAGCCTCAGCCCCCAAAATTGGTTCAATCGCATGACCCATAGGGTTTGATCGGCTCCATGTACAGAGTCCCTTTCAGCGACGCATAGGAGCTATTGGACGTCACAGCACCACACGCTCGACCGCTGGACCGCAGAAGCACGGATTACCCGATCCGAGCCTCATCACCGGGCATGCGCCAAAAAAGTTTGGTCGGCGTTCTCCCTGATCAGAGCATGTTTCTTTTCGAAACATCACGCGAGAGCTCCCGAATCGTGTCCCTGGGAGTCCTCGCCGGAGGTGGTGCCCGCAGCAACCTGGAGGCCCATGGGGCTCTGGGTTGAGCTGGAGCACTCCGCTGGCAGCGAGATGGCCACTCGAAGCCGGGGGCCATTGTGGCTACTGCGAACAACGACCCCATCAGCAACCCGCCTTCACGGGGAGAGCCCAAATGGACGCCGAGGTTCCCCAAGGGGTGCCCGTAGCGCCAGATCCCACCCCTGTATGGGTTTTGAGAGAATCCATCCCGCAATGCGTGCCCCTGTTGCTCCCTGAAAAGAGGGGTATCTATTTACAAGATATCAGAATTCCGTTTTTAAGTTTTAGAAGGTACTTCGGATAGATTAGTAAACAGAAGAAGTAGAAAAACAAACAATGAACAATTGTAGATTTGATACCCAATTAGATCGACTAGGCCACTCCGCTGAAGCAGCCGCACCGACTACGGACGCCGACCAGCAGCGTCGGTTCCGTGCCAGGGAGGGGTGCGAACTGACGTCGAGACAACCCGTCTGAGGAATTTTTAAAGTGTCTCTGACATGGACTTTTAAAGCAGCAAGGAGGAAAACGGTCTTAGATTGACTTGCGAAACACCATCGATGTGACTTGATCCGCCTAGGGTTTCTTCTCGTACCGAACGACCGGGGGATAGTCCCCCGAACGAACATGCGACATCGGGTCTCCTCGAATGAGGACCCCCGTACTCGCTCTGGAGGGTTACCACCAAGAACCAAATGATGACTGAGGATTCCAGCCGGTAGGCACTTCTCAGAGCATCACGGGTTCTCCCGGCCAACCATGCTTGTCAGTGGATGATCAAAATCCCGGGCGACGAATTGCGTCCCCGACAAGGTCCCTGGAACAACGGCCGAGTTCCCGCACACCGACCAACTGAAAGATTCCCGGAGCCATGAGCTCTGTCGAACCCGAAGAAGGGAGGACGCGGACCCATGAACCGTCGTCACATCGCTTCCCTGGCGCTCGCCGCCAGCGGAACTCTTGCAATTTCTACGGTTGCCACCGCTGGAGCACTGTCTCCATCAGTTGCGGTTGCAACCCCACCATCAAGTCCAGCCAACGTCGCAGCATCAGTTGCCTTCTCAAACCTGATGTCAGCGGAGATTGGCACCACGCCAAACCCGATCGTTGCATCGGCCAGTGCACGGGTGCTCCAAAAGACCAGAGCAAAAAACGTCAAGGCCCTCAAGGACATCGCCACGGCCATCGAGGTGGCCAACGCATTCCAAGCGGCTGAGGCAGCAAAGCAGGCCAAGGAGGCCACTCAGGCACGCTTCGCCGCTCTGGTAACAGCTCAGCGGGCGGTCCAGACACCCATGTGGGCCTGCATACGTACCGCTGAGTCGGGCACCAACTACTCGTTGGTCTCTGGTGCATACGGGATTCTGCTCTCTACATGGTCGGCATATTCCAACATCTGGAGCCCCTACGGCAGCTGGTCGACACCAGGCCAGGCCCCCACCGCAGTCCAGGATCTCGTTGCCTACAGCCTCTACCAAATTGGTGGCGGTTTCGGCGGCTGGAACGACTACTGCACAGGTCGTTAGACCCCGGCGCTTGACGCCACTCACAGCGCACTGCCACTCCGCTCGGAGTTCATCCGAGCGGAGTGGCGGATGCGATCGCTGTGGGGATCATCACGGCACCGGCCACCAGGTCGGACCGAACCACAATCACGATATCCACACCTCACGCCGACCGTGTGTCCCACGGGAACCAGGCCGAGAGAAGGAGAAACCCAATGAACAACTACCTGACTGGCCGCAATTTCATCGCCCTGACCATCGCAGCAGGAACGCTGAGTGCCGCCTCGATGACGGTGCTCGCAAGCGACTCTGCCGCCACCTCTGGTCGTGCCCTCAGCGCCCATTCCGCGTCGACGGCCAGCCGGCACCAAGCACCCGCCACCGCAAATCCCATGGTCGCCGCCCAACGAGCTCGAGTGATCCACGCTCAGCGGCATGCCGACGTCAAGGCTCTCCGGCAACTCTCGGCTCTGGCGGCAATCGCTCAGGCCGCCGATGCCGCCGCGGCAACCCAGAGGGCCGCAGATCAGGCAGCCCAGGCGGCGGCGGCTGCCGCAGCGCCACCAGCGTCGGCTCCACCAGCCACGGTTCCAGAGCCAGCGGTAGCCCTCACCGGTAACGCTGCGCTCGACGCGGCGACACAAGCCGTCCAAACACCAATGTGGGCCTGCATACGCACCGCTGAGTCGGGCGCGAATTACTCGCTTATCTCCGGCGCCTACGGGATCCTGATCTCGTCGTGGAACGCCTACTCCTACCTCTGGAGCCCCTACGGGAGCTGGTCTACCCCCGGCGAGGCGCCACCGGCAGTACAGGACTACGTGGCCTACAGCTTCTACCAAATCGGTGGCGGATACGGCGGCTGGAACAACTACTGCACCGGACGCTGAGAAGCCCAACCCGGAGTCGAGCGCCTAACGCCAGCGACGACGAATCCCTCGATACCGCTCGATAGCGTGCGCCGTCGAAGGGTCGTGATCGTGCAGTGGAGCGTCGTCTTCGATCTCCCGAGCGATCGTTGTGGCAAGTTCCTTGCCGAGTTCGACGCCCCACTGATCGAACGAGTCGATTCCCCAGACCACACCTTGGACGAAAACCTCGTGCTCATAGAGAGCGATCAGAGAACCAAGGGTGAACGGAGTGAGTTCGTCGAGGAGAAGCAACGTGGAGGGATGGTTGCCCGGAAAGGTCCGAAACGGGATCTGGTCCCTGGGAGTCCCAGCCTCCGCCAATGCCTCTGCGCTCCTGCCAAACGCCAGGGCCTCCGCCTGAGCGATGAGGTTGGCGATCAGAAGATCATGTCCTTCGTGATTGGAACTCATCGGCGTGAGGACACCGATGAGATCAAGCGGGACCAGATGGGTCCCCTGATGGAGAAGTTGGTAGAAGGAGTGCTGACCATCGGTTCCGGGCTCCCCCCAGACAATGGGGCCAGTGTCATAGGAAACAGGATCACCTGATCGGTTCACCCCCTTGCCGTTCGATTCCATCTGGAGTTGCTGGAGGTAGGCAGGCAAGCGCCCGAGGTCTGATGAGTACGGCATCACCCCGATGCTCTGGGCCCCAAGGAAGTTGACGTACCAAACCCTCAGGAGGCCCAGGAGGATCGGGAGGTTCTGCCGAAGCGACGCACTGCGGAAATGACTGTCCATCGACCGGAAGCCGGCGAGCAGCTCATCAAAGCCTTCGGGGCCGACGAGCAACATCGTCGAGAGGCCGATGGCCGAGTCCATGGAATAACGGCCGCCGATGAAGTCCCAGAACCCGAAGATGGCCTCGGGGACTACTCCAAACTCCTGGGCGGCCGTGGTGTTCGTCGAGATGGCTGCGAAGTGCTTTGCCGGAGCTGACTCTCCGAGCGCATCGATAACCCAGCGTCGCAGAAGGGACGCGTTGGACATTGTCTCGAGCGTTGTGAAGGTCTTCGACGAGACGAGGACAAGGGTGGTCGCCGGGTCAAGATCGCGAGTCTCACGTTCGAGATCGGCACCGTCGACGTTCGCCACGAACCGAACCTCAAGATCTGCGTCGGCCGATGACCGCAGCGCTTGTGCGGCCATTGCGGGCCCGAGGTACGACCCTCCAATCCCGACATTCACCACATGGGTGATTCGCTGGCCAGTGGCTCCTCGCCATGCTCCAGATCGCACCGATCGTGCGAACTCGGCCATTGAGTCCAGTACGTGGTGGACATCGTCGACGACGTTACGACCATCGATGACCAGAGAGTCCTCCCGCTCCATTCGGAGAGCCACATGCAGGACTCGGCGGTCCTCTGATGTATTGATCCGCTCGCCCGAAAACATCGCGTCGCGACGCTCAGCGACGCCGGTTGCTCGAGCCAGTGCCATGAGGTGATCCAGCGTCTCTTCATCGACGAGATTCTTCGAGAGGTCTGCGCAGAGACCTGCTGTCTCGACTGTCAGGGCCTCGACGCGGCTGGAGTCTGCAGCGAAGAGTTCCGAGAGCGACGTCGCGCTCATCCTTGCCGCATCAGCCTTGAGGGCTGTCCATGCCTCGGTGGTCGTCGGATCGACGACCTTCTCGATCATGCGTCCCTGCCCGCTTTGGTCCGGATCGAACCCAGCAGGTCGTTCCATGACGCCACGAAGGCATCCTTACCGTCCTCCTGGAGCCGCGTGGCGAGGGCCTCAAGGTCGATCCCAGCCGCAGCAATGGCTGCCAGATCGTTGACGGCGTCGCCCCCGTCGGCCGGCAGGACAGCGTTGACCGATCCATGATCAGCGAACGCCTTCAGCGTTGCGTCGGGCATTGTGTTGATCGTGTCGGCCGCGGCAAGGGACTCAACATAAAAGGTGTCAGGGACTGAAGGATCCTTGACGCCGGTGCTGGCGAAGAGGAGTCGTTGCGGCTGAGCGCCATCGGCAGCGAGCCGAGCAAAGCGCTCTGAGGCCAGCATCGAGCGGTAGGAAGCGTAGGACTCGGACCCAATCGCCACCCCCACCTTGTTCTTGAGA
>JBAXAR010000057.1:0-13662 GCA_037142475.1 Actinomycetes bacterium | reverse complement strand
GACCTCGAGGCGAGTTCGGTAAAAGTCGAGTACCTGTTCGAGGGCCACGCGAGTCGGTGATCCCGGCTCATCGGAGTAATCCTCCGTGAGTACGGAGTGAGCACCCTTGCGGTATCCCCAAGGGTTCGACGCCGAGGAATCGATCTCGACTCCGATGAACCCGTCGCCGAGTTCATCTCGGAGCCGGGCGAATCGCTCACCCGGGACCGCTTTGTCACCCGTGAACCGCAGGCCGATGACACAGGCGCCGTTGGCAACCCGATCCTTGACGGTCTTGAGGTCTTCGTCCGAGATCCCCACGGAACGACGCTGCTTGGCGCTGAGGCCGAAGGGGAGCGAGGGCTGGGACAGGACGGGAGCGACCACGACGGGATCAACCATCATGGCCAGAGCGAAGCCCCCGGTGAGACACATCCCGACGACGCCTACCCCCGGCCCGCCGCATCGCTCATGTTCATGATGCGCAAGATCACGCAGCCAGGTGGTGATGGGACTTGTCTTGTTGGTGGCCAGGACGGTGAACTCTCGGCTCACACAGGCTGCAGCCAGTTGGCCGACGACGTAGCCACCAGTGGGCTTCTTGCCGGGAGTGCCGAAGAGATCGGGCAGGACAGCGGTCATCCCGGCTGCGGCGATCGTGCGCCCAAACTCGGCCACGAGTGGTGTGATGCCGGGGATCTCATGAATCACGATGATCGCCGGCCCCGTCCCCATCCGGTAGACGTTGCGTGTGGCCCCTCGGGCACTGAAGTGCTCGATGTCAAAGCCTTCGAGTGACTCGTTGTTCTCGTTCGGTGCCATTGAGGAACCCTAGAAGCGGCCTTGACCATCGTCCAGTGACCCCATGGCCGACGATGGTGGTGAGTGGTTTCTAAGATTCGTTCACAACGCGATCAGCGATGGGAAGGTGGAGTGATGACCCAGAGGCGCACAATGTGGTTGGGCTCGATGGCGATGACTCGACGCCAGTTGATCGCTGCCGGTGCGGTCGGTGCGGCCGGGGCGATGACGGTGTCTGCTCGATCAGGAGCATCGATCCCTCTGGCCCTCTCGAACCCGGCCGGCCCTCGGCCCCGACCGTCCGCTCGCATCGGCAAGGACCTGATCCCCGAGATCAAACACATCATTGTGGTGATGATGGAAAACCATTCCTACGACAATGTGCTCGGCACCCTTGGGGCGCTTGGTCGAGGAAACGGGCTCACGTTCACCGGCGGGGACCCGCGGCCGACGAACACCAATCCCGATGGCCTTGGTGGTGCCATCAGAGCGTTCCCGATGCCAACGACGGTTCAGTTCGACGCGGATCCATCACAGGCATGGGGCGCATCGTGGACCCAGTTCACCGGGTCGGCGACCGCTTCGGTGATCCCGACTGACCCCACAGCGCTGAATCGGGGGTTCGTCATCTCTGACTCAGGTCCGGTTTCGATGGGCTATTTCACGCCCGAGCAGCTCTCGTTCACCACCTCGATGGCGATGACATTCCCGATCGCTGATGCGTGGCACGCCTCGTGTCTGGCGCAGACCTACCCGAATCGTCGGTTCATGATGGGAGGAACGGCTCTCGGCCTCACCTACAACAAGCTTGACGGGAACCTTCCTCCGAACGGAACCATCTTCCAAGCTCTCAGTGAGCATGACATCAGCTGGGCGAACTACTTCTGCGATCAGCCGAGTTCGTTGATCTATCTTGGCCAAGCCAGCCTTCCGGGATTCGGCGATCATCTCAAGCCGATCAGCACCTATTTCGACGATGCCAAGAACGGAACGCTTCCCTCCGTCAGTCTCGTTGACCCGAACTTCGGGGACGCGTCCCAAGAGAACCCCCAAGACGCCCTCCACGGTGAGGCTTTTCTTCGCAAGGTCGTGCTCGCCGCGATGAACGGCAAGGGTTGGGGCGAAACCATGATCGTCTGGCTGCACGACGAGCACGGTGGCTATTACGACCACGTCGCTCCGCCAAAGGCGCCCAAGCCGGACAACGCTCCGATCGTCCCGTCAATCAAGTCCGGGGATGTCTGGCAAGGGAAGGCAAGCCTCCCTTCTTTTAACCGCCTTGGGTTCAGAGTTCCCGCTGGGGTCGTGAGCCCCTACGCCAAGGCTGCCTACGTTTCACGCCAGGTTTATGACCACACCAGCATCTTGAAGTTGATCGAGCAGAAGTGGAACCTCCCCTCGTTTACCCCTCGAGACGCGGCAGCCAACAGCCCGCTGGACATGATCGATCTGACGAGTCCGCCGGCCTTTGCTGTGCCGCCGTCCCTCGCTCCGAAGATCAGGGATCCCAAGGGCCGGGCCGTCTCGACGTTTATCCCCGGCGACCAAGCAAGAACCTCTGAAGAGGTTAAGTACCCCGATGACGGCCGACTCATCAAGGGCAAGGGACACCTTCGTCGACAGCAGTTCTATACCGACGGGGCGGGGGTCGAGAGGCCATCGAAGGGCACCACCCCCTTCTTCCAGATCTTCGAGGATGCGTGGCGTTCATAGCGATTACCCGCAGGCGCAGCACCCAGGCCTGCGAGGGTCTCGTGTGTGCTCAGGGCATGCGATGAGCAGCCACCGCACGACGGTGATCCTGACCGAACCGAAGAACCCACCACGCTTCGGACCCCCCTCGGCCCGCTACGAGACCGGTCGAGGAAACTATGTGGCTGAAGCGCTCCTCGGGCGGGGACACGAGGTCATTATGTGGTGGGACCATCCGCCGGGGGAGCTCATCGAGTGTGAGCCAACCGCGGCTCTCATTCGATCGTCGAGGCCGCCGCAGCTTGAACGAGCGGCAACACTCGCGTCACAAGGCGTCGTGGTGATCAACGATCCCTCGGCTCATGGTCGCTCCGGCGACAAGCGATTCCAGGCAGCGGTGTTTGCCCACTGCGGGATTCCGCATCCCGAGACCATCGATCCCCAAGTCTCTCCCTACCCGCGAGACGAAATGGTGGTCATCAAGCCAGCCATCGGCTCATCCGGATTCGGTGTTCGGAGCGGAATCTGGTCCGAGCTCTCCGCGTCCGTCGAGCCAGGCGACATCGTCCAACCGATGCTCAGGCGCATCAAAGAGGTTCGGGTGACCGTGGTAGGCGGCAGGGCACTTGGATGGGCTGAGCGGACGCCCGCGTTAGGGGATTTCCGGGCGAACCTCGCCCTCGGAGCGACAATGAGGCCAATCGGGCGACCAAGTGCAGAAATCGAGGATCTTGCTCGCCGAGCCGTTGATGCGCTGGACCTTGCTATCGGAGGAGTCGACATCGTGATCACATCCGAGGGCCCGGTGGTCCTTGAAGTGAACGCGGCAACGACGCTTCACGGCCCAACGCTCGAGGAGACAGACGTGATCCTCAATGAAGTCATCGACCTCATTGAGACGAGGTCTGTGTGAGGGAACTGGGACTCTGAACGCAGGAATGAAGCGCGTCAGATGACGGTTTGACTGCGTCGGTCCCGGGATAACTCAACGAGGTGCGAGACGCTCCCTCGGAGTTCGTCAGCAGGCCGTGAGGCACGCTGGATGATGCTGGACACGTGGCCCAACGAGTGGTCGGTCTCCCAAACACCCACCACCAGCCGAGGCGTGGTGGTGGGTGTTTGGAATGATCGATCAGATGGCGCGAACGGCCTTGGCCTCGTCGCCCTTGCGACCCTGGCCCACCTCGAACTCGACCTGCTGTCCCTCTTCGAGCGAACGGTAGCCGTCACCCTCGATGTTGGAGTAGTGGACGAAGACGTCGTCGCCGTCGTCCCGAGAGATGAAGCCGTAGCCTTTTTCGCTGTTGAAGAACTTTACGGTGCCGGTAGGCATATCTGGTTTCCTTCTTTCTTTCTGAATCCGCTTCGTGCGGTTGGTTGCGCGGCGCTCCCCGGCGTGATTTGCGGGAGAGGGCGTGTCGCGAAATGTGAGAGGTGGTCGATCGACCGATCGTGAGGTCGCTGTGTGACAGCGAGGATTTCTGTGTAGATGTCACCATAGCCCCCCGTCGGCCAAATGTCTCCTGATTTCTTCAATCAGCTCGTTTGAGGGTTTTCCCGCCGGGTGCCCGCCTCTTCGTCGAGCAGGTGCCTCACCGTCCGAACGATGGCTGCCTGGTCGATTCCGAAGTGCTCGCGCAGCGCTTGGCGGTTATCGGAAAGCCCGACTCCGTCGGTGCCGAGGACCGTCATCGGCCGGTTGAGAAATGGCGAGATTTGGTCGGGGACCAGCGTGACGTAGTCCGAGACGGCGACGAGCGGACCCGGCAGATGGTCGAGCATTGACGACACAAATGATTGTCGGTGTTGGGCCCGAGCGTCGAGTGCTTCTTCGCGAAGGGCCTTATACGAGGTGGCAGAGAACAGAGTGACCCCAATGCCGTGGTCGTTCAGTTCATCGGCGGCAGCGATGGCTTCGGACGCCGCAGAGCCCGAGAAGACGATGGTGGCCTGCTGTCGTGCGGTGGGTGCGAGGCGAAAGAGGGAGAGACCCCGAACGATGTCGGCGGCGATGCTGGCCCCTGACGCAGGCTGGACGAATGGCTCGTTGTAGAGGGTGAGGTAGTAGGCAACGTCTTGAGGGTTGTCTCCATACATCTCGTCAAGTCCATGGTGGATGATGGCGGCCACCTCGTAGGCGAAGGCAGGATCGTAGGCTCGAAGGTACGGGTAGGCGGCGGCCAGGAGATGGCTGTGGCCGTCTTGATGCTGGAGACCCTCGCCCATGAGAGTGGTTCTCCCGGCTGTCCCGCCCAGCATGAAGCCTTTCGCTCGAGCGTCACCGAGTTGCCAGATGGCATCGCCAGTTCTCTGCAGGCCGAACATGGCGTAGAAGAGGTAGAACGGCACGGTCGGATATCCCAAGGTGGCGTAGCTGGTCCCCGCCGCCTGGAAGGCGGCGACACAGCCGGCTTCGGTGATCCCCTCCTCGAGTACTTGGCCGTCAGCAGCCTCCCGATAGGACAGCATCATCCCGGCGTCGACGGGTGTGTAGCGCTGTCCTAACGAGGTGTAGATCCCGAATTCCGAGAAGAGAGGATCAAGACCGAACGTTCTGCCTTCATCGGGGACGATGGGCACGACACGCGCGCCGAAGTCGGGATCTCGAAGGAGGTCTCGAAGCAGGCGAACAAATGCGGCGGTCGTGGAGACCTCAAGAGTCCCTGACCCAGACTCAAATTGAGTGAAGACCATTGCTGATGGGAGGGTGATTGGGGCGTGATTGACACGACGCGATGGAAGCGGACCCCCGAGGCTGCGTCTGGCGTCCTCAAGGTAACGCTGCTCGGGGGAGCCGACCGGAACCCGAAGATAGGGAGGCTCTGCGGTGTCGAGAGGTTCCTCGCCGAGGAGATCCCTTAGGCCAAGGCGATCCCGCAATTCGCCGAGTTCACCGGCAGTCATTTTCTTGATCTGATGCGTGGAGTTGCGAGCTTCGACCCTCGCCCCGAGTGCCCATCCCTTGACGGTGTGGGCGAGGATGACGGTTGGCTGACCTTGGTGGGCGATCGCAGCCGAGAAGGCGGCATGAATGCTGATCGGATCGTGGCCTCCACGGGGCAACTGCTCGATCTGGCGATCAGTTAAGTCCTCGACAAGTGCGGCCAAGCGGGGGTCGGTGCCGAAGAACTCACGGCGGATCACGGCACCGGGAAGTGTCGCCCACCGCTGGAACTCTCCGTCGGGCGTCACGGTCAACTTGTTGACAAGCACCCCATCGTGGTCGCGGGAGAACAGCGTGTCCCACTGGTGGCCCCAGAGCACCTTGATGACGTTCCACCCGGCTCCTCGGAAGGTCGCTTCAAGTTCCTGGATGACCTTGCCGTTCCCGCGAACCGGACCGTCGAGCCTCTGGAGGTTGCAGCTGACCACGAAGGTGAGATTGTCGAGTCCTTCTCGGGCGGCAAGGCCGAGGGCACCGAGTGCTTCGGGTTCGTCGCACTCGCCATCACCGAGAAACGCCCAGACTCGAGCGTTCGATGTCTCGCAGAGTCCCCGGGCTGCCACGTAGCGGTTATGGCGTGCTTGGTAGATCGCGCTCAGGGGTCCGAGGCCCATCGAGACCGTGGGGAACTCCCAGAACTCTGGCATCAGCCTCGGATGGGGATAGGACGACAACCCTGGATGGTCCGTTCCCACGCGGGAGGCTTCGGCGCGGAAGTGTTCGAGGTCGTCCTCATCGAGGCGTCCTTCGAGAAAGGCACGGGCGTAAATGCCCGGGGATGCGTGTCCCTGGAAATAGACCTGATCGCCCAGGCCATCGAGATCCTTGCCTCGGAAAAAGTGGTTGAAGCCAACCTCGTAGAGGCTGGCGGCCGACGCGTAGGTGGCGAGATGCCCGCCGATCCCCGGGGAGCGATTATTGGCCCGAACCACCATCGCTACCGCATTCCAGCGCACCAATGCTCGAATCCTCTTTTCGAGTGCGAGATCCCCTGGGAACGTGCCAGGCGCGCCCGGCTCGAGTGAGTTCAGGTACGGGGTCGAGATGCTCTCCATGAGGTCGATACCGAGGTCACGACTCTGTTCGAGAAGGCTCATGAGGAGGTAGCGACCTCGCTGGATTCCCTCATGCTCAACCGTTGCCCTCAGCGCATCGCGCCACCCTGCCGTCGCTTCGGGGTCGGTGTCGATGAGTTGGCGAAGTTGTCCGACGAACGACTGATTGTTGCTCGGGACCGTGGGTCGGTTTGTCGGAGTGGGGCCGCTCGGATCACGCATGCCCAATCCAGTCCGCTCCCTCGAGGGATGTCTTTACCTCAACGAGGAAGCGTGCTGCCTCAGCGCCACCGATCGCTCGGTGGTCCCAACAGAGCGCAAGGTTGCCCAGAGGACGGATCGCCAGACCCTGTTCCCCGGCCAGGTCGATGACGGTTGGGCGATCGGTGATTCTGTCGGTCGAGAGGGCTGCGACCTGAGGGGGCGTCACAAGTGGCGTCGTCAGAAGGCTCCCGGCTGATCCGTTGTTGGTGATCGTGAACGTGGCGCCTGCGAGATCGTCTGGGGTCAAGCGTCCGGCCCTAGCGGCTTCCGACAACCGGAGAATTGCTGAGGCGACTCCGTCGACCGAGAGCGCGTCAGCCCCTTTGATCACGGGAGCCATCAGCCCGACATCGGTCTCGACGGCGATGGCGATGTTGATCGCAGCATGGAGTTCGAGGCCGCCTGACGTCACTGACGCGTTGAGACGAGGGAATCGGCCGAGGGCTCGAACCACCGCGACGACAGCGAACGCAAGGGGAGTGGGTCGAGGTGCCGTCGACCACGATTGTCGCGTCTGGCGGATGTGCAGGTAGTCGACTTCGACCATGGAAAGGACGTGAGGGATGGTGGAGATTGAGGCAGCCATCACCTCGGCAGTCCGAGCCCTAACCCGAGTGAACGGCTCGAAGCTGTCACGGGCAGAGACCGCTCCCACCGAGTTCGCGGGATCGGGTTCCTGATTCCATCGCAGCGGCCGGGACTCAGGCGAGGGTGGGAGTGGTGCGGTCCAGCGCTTGGATCGGGTCGAATCCCTCGAGAGGCCTTGAGCGATTGTCTCACTGGCGTTGAGGTCGCCAGAAGCCAGAGGAGCGCTGTCGGGTCCCATGGTGTGGCTGGTGCTCTCGGCAGACGTCGGAACCTCGCCAAGATCGATTGCTGCGACGTCGTCGCCCACCTTGACGTGAGCGCCGCTCGCGGCGGTGATTTCAAAGAGACGTCCGGCGATTGGCGAGGGAATCTCTGAGTCGATCTTGTCGGTGGACAATTCGAAGAGGGGCTGCCCGGCAGCGACGAGATCACCGATGTTGACCAGCCACGCCGTGATGGTCCCCTCGGAGACAGATTCCCCTATCTCAGGAACTCGAACTCGCTGAATGGTCATTGCGCTCTTTCACCACATGGGTACTGCCTACCTATCACGGTAGTGATGCGCAGGACACGGCGGAGGTCGGGCGTTCAGTCCTTCTCGTCCCATCGCCGCTGGGCCTTTAGCTGGCCGCGACGGACCTTGGCGTCTACCCGCCGACGCTGCGCCGAACGAGTTGGCTTGGTTTTGACGCGCCTCGTCGGTGCCACCATCGCTCTGTCGAGGATGCTGAGTGCTCGGGCCATAGCGAGGTGACGGTTTCGCCACTGGGACCGACTCTCTTCGCTGACGACCGTCAGTGTGGGGCCGACGGATTCAGTGAGCCGACGACGAGCAGCCTCGGGGATATCGCAGGCGTCAAGATCGATCGTCAACTGGACCTTCGACGATGACGTGTTGACGTGTTGTCCGCCGGGCCCGCCAGATCGCGCGAACTGGATTCGAACGGCACTGGCCGGGACGACGATGCCATGAGGCGAGACGTGGTCCTCCATGAAGACAATCCTTGCCGCATTGTGGGCCCGAGGCCATTTCCTTCTCACGCACCGACAGTGGTCAACCGTCACGGGGACTCCATGGGAGCCGAACACTTGATCTGAACCAAGTCGATTCAGTCTGGATTGTGGCTCTCTCAGCCTGTATGCCCCATCGAGCGCTGAGTGGGGGCAAGAATGCACTCATGCCACAACACGCTGCCCCTCGACGGCGTCGACCCCCGCGTCAGGTTCGCCTCGCTCTCTCGATCTCCGTGCTCGTCGTTGTGGTGGGAGCCATCGCACTGATCTTCAGCGGGGGTGGATCGCACGACGACAAGAACCAAGGGTCAGCGGCGACGAAGGCGACGAACCCAACCACCACGACCACGACGTCGCCATTCCGTCATGTCCCCCCAGGGCCCCCGGCCGACCAACGCACCCTGAGCCTGATCAAGACGATTGGTGGGCCGATCTCCCCGAAGTCGGTCACGGCCTCGGATACCGGGCTCGTTCTGGCCCAGAACATGATGTACCGCCACAGCATCACCGTCTATGACTCGGCTGGCAATCTTGTGAAGACCATCCCCGACTCGGTCGATCTGTCCACCGTTGGTATCCCAGGAGGAGCCACAGTTCAGGGGGCACCCGTCGAGGCGGCGTTCACTCCTGATGCGAAGTACGCCTACGCGTCGAACTACTCAATGTACGGACCCGGCCAGGGCCCGGAGGGCAGCGACAGCTGCACGCCATCATCCGCGAAGGCGGCCGGCGACACGCCAAGTTACGTCTACCGCATCGACGCCAAGTCACTGGCCGTCGACCAAGCCATTCAGGTGGGCCTCGTTCCCAAATACGTCGCCACGACTCCCGATGGCCGCTATGTCCTGGTGACGAACTGGTGCTCGTGGGATCTCAACGTCATCGACATCGTCCAAGCAAAGGTTGTGACCACCCTTCCCATGGGTTCGTATCCCCGGGGCATTGCCGTGACTCCCGACTCAAAGTGGGCCTATGTCGCCAATATGGGTGGCACCACAGTGACCAAGGTGAACCTCTCGTCACTCAGCGTCGCGGGAAGTTTTGCCGTCGGACAGAGCCCCCGACACCTCGTGATGGACCCGGCGGGTCGTTTTCTCTACGCAACCCTGAATGCCCCAGGAGAAGTCATCAAGATCGACCTGTCCAACGACCAGGTTGCCGCCAGCGTGCACACCGGCCAAGAAGCACGTTCTCTGGCGGTCTCAACCGACGGAACAGCGCTCTACGTCGTGAACTACCAGTCGAACACGGTGACCAAACTCCGCTCCAGCGATCTCAGTGCACTCCAAACCGTTTCAACTGGGGTGAACCCCATCGGGATCACCTACGACGCCACGACTGGGAACGTGTGGGTCGCGATCTACACCGGCCAGATCCTCATCTTCAAAGACAGCTAGCGAGCCGGTAGCAGTGAGCGGCGCCCATAGGCGGATCGAGAGCGCAACCACGTTCCGGCGCCGACGCACCGTCGCACTCGCCTTTGTGCTGGTGGTGGTGGTGTTGGTCGGGTTGATCTTCACCCGCTCAACCGACGCAACGCACGAGAAGGACACTGGCCGCCCCAAGGCCTCGCGCACCACGGTGACGGTTCGACCCACCACGACAACGAAACCAGCGCCGCCAACTTCGACGACTGATCCTGGGACCCTGCCCCAAACTGATGCCAAGCCACCGGTCGACGTTGCGTCGGTCTCCGCCAGGCTTGCCCCCCTCTGGGCGGCGATCCAGAGTGGAAATCTGGCGACGGCGATGACGGTGTTCTTCCCTGAATCTGCGTATCTGACCATGAAGACCGGAGTCATTCCTGCGCCAGCCGCTGATTACCAAGGGCGATTGGTGGGTCTCTTCACCATAGACCTCGCCACCTACAACCAAGCCGTGGGGTCGCCGAGTTCAGCGGCTCGACTACTGGGCTTCAGCGTCGATCCCACGCTCGCCCACTGGGTGACCCCGGGAACCTGCGCCAACCTCATTGGCTACTGGCACCTGCCAAATATTCGCATCACCTACTCCAATGGCTCGCAGACTCGCTCCTTTGGTGTGTTCTCGCTGATCTCGTGGCGAGGCCAGTGGTACGTGGTGCATTTGGGACCGGTCCCACGATCGAGCGGTGCTGGTCTTCTGGATCTCCCCGCCACCGGATCAGGGACGCCAGGTCCCGGTGGGGGTTGTTAAGAGAAGGTCACCTGTCCGGGAGGGGTGAAGTGGTGACGAGGCTGTGTTGGGTTGCGTCGTCAGCGTGGTCGGCGCAGAACACTGACGGCGTAGTCCGATGCTTCATCAAAGTCGACGCCATCCCACGTGCTGAATCGGTTCTCGAGGATGAGGCCCGCACTCGCTGCGGCGTCGTCAAGGTCGACGAGTTCATAGCGGCGTCCCAATTGAAAGCCAGCGATCATGACCCCGCCACCGTTGACGTGGTTCGCGCAGGACCTGACGAGATCGCGCCTGCTCTCCTCAGGACAAAAAAGAGGAACATTGCCTGCCAAGAGCACCACGTCGAAGGTTCGGCCGAGGTCAAAGTCCGCGAGATCAGCTTCGAGAATCTCGAGCTCTGGAGCCAGCCGGCGAGCCTCAGCGATCATTGAGGGATCGACATCGACGGCCACGACGTCGATGCCATGGCGGGCGAGTTCGATCGCCACCCGGCCCGTTCCGCATCCGGCGTCAAGGGCCGAGGTGGGCCCGAAGGTCCGGACGAAGGTCGCCTCCCCGTGAACGTCGACGCCCTTGGCCGCAAGGGAGTCGAACCGTGATTGATAGGAACGCCCGTCGAATTCGCTCATGAGAGTGAGTCTGCCAGCCTCCGGAAGCCACCTTTCCGATACGCCGAATCGGAAGCGCTGACCGGGGATCAAGGCGAGACCCATCGATGGGGGTTCGACTCTTCAGGCCATGGAGAAGTGGATCCCTCTTGGTAGTATCGATGAATGCACTCCGACCAATTGCTGATCATCAGAGGCCTTTTGGGCGCAGCTGACGTCGGCGATGGCCCAACCAGCGAACAGCGTCGCGTCATCCAGAGTTTGGCGACTGGCTACCTCGGCCTCGACATTGACATCGAGTCCGTTGAGCCCTGCACTCCGGAAGAATTGGTCACTGTTGTCGACGAGACCGACCGGCACCGTGTTGTCGATCTCCTTATCCTTGTTGAGTTCTGTCGGCACCCAAGTGACCCCAGACAGGCCGATCAGGCTGAGCGCTACATCGATGCGCTCGGAGGGGAAAATCTGGCGCAGGTGGCTCGTGATGTTCAAACCGGTCACCGCGAACAGGTCATGGCTGACTGGTCACGTTTCAGCGAATCGCCGGTTTCCATTGCCAACGTCGAGGACGCCGCACTCGGCTCGACGCTGCGCTCCTACGAGTACTGTCCGCCGGGGAGCCTGGGGCGGGGCCTCTTTGACTTCTACTCGGACCTCGGCGTTGCGTTCCCGGGGGAACCCGATGGCGGCGATGGAACCATGGCGCGCCACGACGCCACCCATGTGCTGACTGGCTACGGCACAACGCCACCCGACGAACTCGCGCTCCAGGCCATGTTGACCGCTGCGAGTGGCTTCGATCACCATTTCAGTGGGCTTGTTGCCTCGCTCGCCTTGTTTGAGGCCAACGCATTCGATATTCCTGGCTTCGAGGCTAAGGAAGGGGCGCTTGACCGACCCGGGGCCGCAGACGAATTGGCCGATGCCTTCCGACGCGGTGACGCCTGCACAGGGGATATCTCCACTGTCAACTTTTTTGAGCGTAAAGATGACCTGTTGGCGGACATCCAAGCTGAGTTCGGCGTCGTCCCGCCACCGAAGAATTAGTCACAGTCGGGGTTGTTGGATAATCCGTTCGCCCTCCTGCTTGGGGGCACTATGCGGAACGAAAACTGATCGGTCACGGACGAATTCAGCCCATCAGCGACGAGCTGCGCAGCGCTGGTGGGAAAGCCTCAAGGGGCCAATTGTCCGTCACTCCACGTCACCGCGGCTGTATCCGAATTTGATGAACATCATGACGCCGGTCCTTCGGCCAAGGTGGTAGCCACTCTCAGTATCGGCGGTGGGTATTTCGTCAAGTGGCGAAACATTCATCGCCGGTCTGGGCTGAGTGAGTCTCCTTGGTTAGTGGACGAGCACTGGAGACGTAGCGGAATTCGTTGACGAAATGGATGCGGGGCGACTGAGGCCACCGCTCGTCCACGGTGTAGCCGAGTGAGCGATGTCACCGTCCGCATCCTGGCTGGAGGCGAGTTCCTTGAGTGGCCTCCTGTTAGATCAGAAGGTGGACAACCGGAGGGGCGATCATTGTGACCACAAGAGCCGCCAGCACCATTGACACGACGGCGGAGGCACCGGTGGCCTCTCCTTCGGTCAGCGCTTCGGCCACTCCCTGCCCGCTCCCAACGCCACCAAGGGCAGAGCCCCTCGCCACCGCACCCCGAATCCTCAGGGCCGTCAATAGCCGAGGTCCGATGAAGGTAACGATCAACGCGTAGAGAACGACGAGGCCGGCGACGAGGGTTGGATTGGCGCCGACTCGGGGCGCCAAGGCAACCGCCACTGGAGCGGTTGCGGTCTTCAGGCTGAGCGCCGCTTCTATCGATGCTGGAAGGCCAAGGACGCGACCGAGGAGGATTGCGCCAACTATCGAAGCCAAGGTGCCCGCGACCAGAGACACCACCATTGGCACCACGTTGGTGAACAAGACGTGGCGGTTCCGATAGAACGGGACGGCAAGAGCGACCGTGGCCGGTCCGAGAAAGTAGGTGATGATCTTGATGGCATGTTCGTAGCCCGTGATGTGGATCGGGGTGAGGGTGATGATCAGCATGATCACTGGTGCCGAGAGGACGACCGGGCCGAACAGCGGCGAGCGGTAGCGGGCTCGAACCCGGATGCTTGCGGCGTAGATGCTCACCGTCAGCACGATCGAAATGATGGTGATCATGACTGTCCCGTGCGTCACTGCTCGTCCCTAGGTTGGCGCTCCAGCCAGGTGGCGATCCCTCCGGTAGTCACCACGCCGACCACTGCCGTCACAATGATGATGACGAGGAGAGCGAGGCCGTGGCTCCGAATCAATGAGCCCGGCAAGGCGAGAAGGCCAACCACGAGAGGGATAAAGAACAAGGCGAGATGACGGTTGAAAAGCCGAGCGGTCGGCTCGAACCACTCAAGGCGAACGAGTCGCAGCGACAGAAGTGCGAAGAGCATCAACATCCCCAGGACATTCCCGGGTAACGGGAGGTGCAGGGTGGCGCAAAGCCACCGGCCCATCAGGTTGAGGGAAATCAGAGCGGCGAGCTGCAGGACGGCAGCGACGATCACAAGGGGG
>JBAXAR010000056.1:0-13719 GCA_037142475.1 Actinomycetes bacterium | reverse complement strand
GGGAATAGCTAATCCTGCTGATCGGTAAGATCCGGCAGCTGAAACGGGGGCGAGCCATTGGAAAATCTGGTGTGCGGGTGTGATGAAAGGTTGATGAATGGTTCGGATTGAGTTTTTGAGAGGGATTCCGGTCAGAGAAGCGTGGCCTCGAGAGGATCGGGATTTCACTCCTTGGCTTGCAAGCCCGGACCTGACGCCGTTGACCTACCTGCTCTCTGCCTGCAGCATCGAGATCGGAGCCGAACCAGAAGTCAGAACAGAAGTCAAGATCCCTGGCCTTCTTCGGAGCCTCGACATCCTTGTTCAGCTCGAAGGAGGTGACCGAATCGCGATTGAAAATCAGTTCTCAGAAGCGGACCACGACCACATGACCCGTGCGTTGGCTTATGCGGTGGGTCTCGATGCGAGAACCGTGATTCTTGTGGCTTAATCACATCGCCCTGAATTCGTTGCCGTTGCTCAATATTTGAATGCGGCTGGCCTTGCGTTCGAGGAACATGGGATTCGTATGTTTCTCGTTCGCCTCGCAGTCGAGACGCTTCCAGACTCTAACGTTGTGCATCCCGTTTTCGAAGTACTCGTCGCTCCAGACGTCTGGAAAGCATCGGTCGACGACATCGGCAAGGGTGAATTTTCAGAGCGGGATCGAGCAACTCTCAGGTTTCATAATGCCTTACTCCCAGTTCTCAGAGACGCGACAGGTTCATTCAAAAACGTCACTCCGACAACGAATAACTGGAAGAGTGGTGCCGTCGGTATCGGCGGTGTCTCCGTGACTTACGGACCTCGAAAGACCTCGACGTATGTACAAGTTTGGTTTTCAAAGGCCAATTCAGCCAAAGTGAATCACGCTGGGCTTTCCGCGCTGGAAGATCATCGAGCTGAATTGGAGGCAGGTTTGCCAGGTTTCGTGATGAATTGGAGGCGAAATGATGCCACTGGGATCTTGGAAATCATTGTGGACGGGGTCGGCTACGAAACTGAACTGACGCCGGACCGCCTCGAGCCGGTGGCATTGGTCGCATCACACTTGGCCAAGGTGGTTCGAAATCATCAGGCAGAAATCACAGCGGCGATGAGTGCAGGAACCTCAGGAGCAGCACCAGAGTAGGACCCCGCAATGAGGAAAGGGCGTTGGTCATTCAAATGGACTGTGCGCCTTCTGACCCTTGGTCAGATGGCTACTCATCCGCCGGCAGGATCGGCGAATGCAGCAGGGGAATCTCGCTCTGCGGCCACTGAGACGTCGTTGTTCCGGGACCCGGTGCCCCCGATCGGAGAGTTGCTCCCCGGCTATCTTGAGCGGCCGGGTGCGTGGGTCTCGAGGCAAGGCGACGACGCCAAGCCACCCGGCGTCGTCGATCACGAGCGAGCGCTTGATGAGATCAGCGCTCGATTCGGCCTTGATCGGTGCTGCGATCTGGAGTTCGAGGCGGACCGCCGGCTCATTTGAGCAGTACGAGGCGTTGCAAGAGGTAGTGGCTCCCCAATCCGGTGCAAGCGTCACGCCAGCACGAGGCACTCTCCGGAACATGATTGCTCCTGAGATGTACCACAAAGTGTAACGAAACTTGACTTATTAACAAGTTTCGTTACACTTTGCTGCATGGCACGACTCTCGACTCTTGATGACCTCGCGGCTGGACAGCAGGGGTACTTCACGCGCGCTCAGGCACGTCTCCACGGAGTTGATGATGCTTCGCTCCACCGAGCAACGGACCACGCGCGACTGCTCATCGTCGATCGAGGGGTCTATCGTTTTCCCAGCGCACCCGAGCACCCGCACGAGCAGATCTTCGCCACGTGGATGAGCCTCTCGCCTCGCCGAGCAACCTGGGAACGAGCGATGAATCCTGACGCCCTCGTGTTCGGCAGATCAGCACTTGCCGTCTACGGCGTCGGCGATCTTGTAGAGCGGTGGCGCGAGTTCGCCGTCCCGACAGTTCGGCGAAGCCGTAACAGCGCCGTGGCTTTCCGCAAGCGCTCGTGGGGACCAAACGATTGGGTGGTCGTTGAAGGAATGACAGTCGCCCGGATCGAATGGGTCTTTGTCGAAGCGATTCGATCAGGCGAGGAACCAGGACACCTCGCAGATGTGCTCACCGACGCACGGCGACTCGGACTCCTCAACGAGGCTGACCTGCAAGCTCGTCTGAGCACGGTGGGCCGATCTTCAGCTCGTATCGGCCGAGCCCTTGTCGCATGAGCGAATCAAGAGGCGATCCGGCGGACGAACTCTCCGAGCTTGAGCGCACGCAGGAGGCGGTGTCATTTCGGCGCTCTCTTGTCGATAGGGCAAAGAACGCAGCCAAGAATGATCCGGACCTCTCAACAAACGATCGGATCCGGCTTTTCACCTATCAGCGGCTGCTGGACCGCCTGTTCACAGAGAGCTCGGCGGGTTCCGACATGTGGGTTCTCAAGGGAGCGACGTCGCTTCTCTGCAGGTATCTCGTCGTCCGAAGCTCGAAGGACATCGATCTCGCCACGAGACAATCGCTCGATGCTGCCGAAGAAACGCTCAGGTCCGCGCTCCGAAAGGACGCCGGAGATCATCTCAACTTTCAGATACGGACAGTGACCGAGCTCGAGAGGCGAAGTGAGGGTCGTCGAATTGCCCTGTCGGTCACGTGCGCTGGAACTGAACTCTCGGCATTCCACATCGACCTGATCTCATCGATCCAGTTCCCGGAACATCTCGACTACGTCACACCCAAGCAACCGATTGCGCTTGATGGACTCGAGATCATCCCCTATCCATCGTGGCCACTCGTGAATGCCGTCGCAGACAAAGTTGCGGCAACCTTCGAGCTATACAACGGCAGACCTTCAACCCGCTATCGCGATCTGGTCGACCTGTTCCTGCTCCGCCGGTACGGGGAGTTCGATCTGGTGAAGTTGCGGACAGCTATCCACACAGAATTCGACCGGCGACACCTAGGACTTCCGATGGAGTTCTCAGTTCCAGATCCTTCGGCGTGGCAGAAGGGTTGGGGCAAGATCGCAAGGGGAGACGCTCCGTTCCTGGCGGAAGTTCCATTCGACGAAGCGCTGATCGCCATCCGCGAGTTTCTCCATCCGGTTTTCGCTTCCGAGGCGGAGGGGCTATGGGATGTGGAGAATGGTCGTTGGGTTCTTGATTGACGCAGCCTTCCTTCCGGCCAGCCTGACCGGCATCTCGGCTCCAGGGTATTCGCGAGAGCCGGTGAGATGGGCCGGAAGGAGCACTGCTGATTGCGACACAGATCATCGTTGAAGTCGAACCAGTCGTCGACACCCTCGAGGGAGATCACGTTCACGTAGCAGTTGATGATCTCCAGCTTCTTCTTGTTCCTCTTGGTCAGCATCATGGTCAGCATCTTGATCATGGCGACGATGGGCTTGGTGGCGGTGCGATCGGCCGTAGTGAACTTCCTCTTGGTCATTCCCTCAGTGCTCCTCCGGCTGCCATGACATCAAGTGTCGAGTCATACGTCTTCACCGACCTCGAGAAGTACTCCTGCCGTTCGCAGATTCAGAGCGCTCGAAGGGCAGTTTGGGGGTAGATCTGAAACCATCTGACCTCCTGGTCAGATGGCCGAGTGGCGAACCTGCTGAGATCCGAAGGACAGTCTGAGCGGCACTCCTGGTTCACGGTGCTAGCTATTAAGGACGTCTTCTCCGGCCTCGCCGGAACCATCGGAATCCGGATCGACCCCTTGCTTGAGGCCCTTCTCAAACTCTCGCTTGGCTGAACCTAGGTTCTTGGCCCACTTGGGGATAGCCGCCCCGCCAAAGATCACCAAGGCGGCGATCAACAACACAATGATCAAATCGGGACCCATAATGTTTCCCAGCATCACCATCACCCCTTTCCCTTTTCACTCGTCCGCTCTGCTGATGACCGCCAGTGTCCCGGAGACTCGATCACTCCGTGGCCTCTGATGTTCGGCCGGAAATCACGCCAAGGGGAATACGTCTGTGTAGATCAGTCGTTTGGCTGTCTCGTAGCTCAACAGGTTCCCTTGAGATGTCTGAATCTGCGAGGTACGACCTGTGTTGTACAGCTCAAACTGCTCCACAACGATGCGGTAGTTGTAGGCAGGATTCAAGGTCGGTGCATCGATACTTCCCGTCCAGACCACGCTGTCATCGGCTAGGGGACCCGTCGTTGGGTGGAGTTGGACCTTCGACGACGTAGCTGGTGTCCATCCGGCCATCTGTCCCGCCATCGATTTCGGCTGCCATTCGATGAAGGCCACTGCGTCGGGAACACTCGTCTGGGTGAGGCCGAGCAAGCCTTGCGTCGTGTTTGGCGTTCCCGGACCCGACAGTTGGATGGCATATGACTGCGTCCCAGATGAGTGTCCGATGACCAAACTGTTCCAGTTGTAGCTCACCATGAGTGTGCGGTTTGCAGGAAGCTGGAGGAAATCGGCCCGGACAACTCGTGAAATGTCGACCGAAAGGCTGGGGTCCGCGTACGGCTGATAACGAACGAGCGCCAGGCGAACCATGGGTTGGTAGGCAGCGGGAGCCACCATGTCGATGTCTGCGTACCACAGGTCGCGATCGGGGTCGTAGTTCGGTCGAAAACCCACCACGCCGACGCTGGCGGGAACGAAGAGAGGCTTCCCTCCACTGAAGAGGAACGATCCTGCGTCAGGAAGCTCAGCGAGAGAAGTACGGGTCGATGCGGGAAGGGAGTTGTCGAGGGTGGCGACGTTGGTGAAGTCAGTCGCTTTCGGAAGCGTTCCTGAAAGCGAGCCATTCGTCGCGGCGATCGGATCCAACCCCCAGGTTGTGATGAAGTTTTGCTCTGGTGGGAGAGTTGGGGCCAGCGGATCGTCCTTGGGAGGTGGATAGAATGTCGGGTCCACCACGACACCCAGCAGTTCGTCCGCCCCTGAGGTGAACCAAGGACGGTGGAGGAATATGCGGAATCCGTTGGTCGCCCGTGCTGACGTCACGGTAGTGGACGCCAAGAATCGACTGGTTGATCGTGTCCAGTTGAAGGTGGGAATCCCGTACGCAATTTTGGGAGGCGATGGTCGACGGGTGTTCGTCGCATGGGCCGTCGCCTTGCTGGCTGGATCAGTGACAACGACCCCTGGTGCGGGAAGAAAACGGACGGTGAGCGGAGCAGTCAGGCCGACGCCGAGCTGAGTGGTCAGCGAGGTGCTGAACTGAATCGCCCGCGCGACCGCCTCTGGGGCCGAGCCGACCGGCGCTGCCCCTGGTGCCGTTCCATCAAGCAGGGTCCAGTTTGGGACCTTGGCTCCGGCGTCGCTTATAATTGTGGCTTCGATTGGAAGGCCTTTGGCATCGATCACCGAAACTGATGAGGCCACCACACCGACGACGGAAGCTCCATCGTGAGCCATCTGATACAGCTGATTGGCCTGGGGAGTCAGGGAGATCGACTCAGTGAAGTTGACAGCAAAGTTGGTAATTGCGGCAGCCGAAAAGGCGACCTTACGGTGCTTGGTATCGCCAAAGCGTTGGGTCAGGGCCCCGTCGGGGATCGAGAACGTCTGGATACCGGCGTTCAATGGGTCTTCGATCTTGATCTCTCCGACGTGGCTGGACGCGCTCAATGCTGCGCCCCATTGCGGTGGGCCGCTCGGATCAGACGTGCTGGGCGGGGTCTGACCGCTCGAAGGGGTGAACTGTCCGAACGGCGTTCCCGGGCCCCGGTTGTAGCTGAGGGGCATTCCGGGTCCCAAGTCAGAGAAGTCAGTCCATTCGGCAAAAAGTTCGATTTTTCCGGTGCTCGGGTGGTGGAGTTTGATGCCACCGAGGACGGTGGAGGTGGTTGATGCGGCACGTCGCTTGAAGGACATGGGCACAGAGCCGTCGAAGGCCGGCTTCACCATCGGACTTGACGTTGCGTGCACCAGACGAACGGTTCTCCAAGGAGTGACCATCCAAAAACGGCCGACGTTCATACGTCCCCGCAGTGAAGCGCCCGTCATGGCTGGTGCCTGGGCAACCCATGAAGGCGTGGAGCCAATGGTTGGCGGGGCATCTACCCACGACGGGAGAGCGAACATCGACGGATAGGACACTCCTGCGGAGTTCGATCCCGAAACATAGGAGGAGATCTGGAGATCAGCCATCCGCCCGGGTGGAAGATTGATGGTGAGCACACCAGAAGATCGATCCCAATGGAAGGGTTGATACGACGGATTGATGACGTCCCAACTGAAATTGCCTGAAGATGGTGGGGCCAGAGATAGGACGATCGGATCGGCCTGCAACCTCGAAGAAGTTGGATCGTCAGCGAAGGCAATCCCTTTCCGTCGGTAGTCAATCAGCACGATCCCGTTGACGACCTGTACCGTCGGCGTTCCCGATCCGCCAGTCTCGACGACACTTGAACCGGTGACCCCAGGAATTCCGTAGATGGCGACCCCGGTGGCTGCGGGGTCAGGCAAGAACGTCATGGTTGAGGCTGGGTCGAACACGCTCTCCTTCCCGGCTTTCGGCTTCGATGGCGTCAGCGCACTGAGCAAGTTGTAGAGGGAAGCGTCCGGTCGGCCCGCCGAGGTGTCAGCCCAACCAGCCAACTCCGCTTCCTCCTCAGAGGTGAGCGGCGCCACGAGCACACGCTTCGCGTCTGGGTACTGGGTCGACCCGTCGGCATGAATAGCCGGGTAGAGATTGGCGGGAGCAAGCACGGTCTCTGGTGACGACACGATCGAGCGATAAACCAAGGTGTCCAGATTCTCCCCCTGGACCATCAGGGTCTCGCCAGGCGAACCTGCGGGAAGGAAGACTTTCGGCGGAGCTATCGGTTCTAGGCGCTGATACCGGACCGCCGGTGAGGACGAAATCAGCGGAAGTCCCACATCGCCTGTCGCAAAGGGAACTCCGTTGCCAGCGATGTCCATGGGACGGGCGCGAAGTTTGTATTGACGCCCGTAGCGAAGCACCGGGAGTGTGCCGGGGGTCGGCACGGCTTCATCCAAGGAGTATTGGTACGAAGCAGAGGGATCCGAGACGTCACTGCTCTCAAATCGAAGGATCACGCTTGCCAATCCGGCCAGTCCGGGATGCTGCGGAAATTTGTTGCTGAACACGATTGAAGTGATTCCATTGGCGGTGGTCTGGGTCCAGAACGGGTTCTTCGCACCAGGGGGAGAGGCCGTGATGGCCGCACCGAGCAACTTGGACTTCGAACCGTCAATCTCGGTCTTGATCTGGACGGGGTAGACCGCCACCGGATACGTCGTCACGTTGTTGATGACCTGGGGTACCACTTGGCTAAGAGCGATGGTGCGAGGGAACTGACCGGCGAGCACGACCTCGATATCGCGAGCGTTGGCCTGAGGGAGCGCAGCGCCTGGCCGCGTACCGGCCAGACTCCACCCGCTCCAACGCACCAAGGACTCTCGCAGTTCGCGGTAGCCAAAGTTTTCGGAGGTTCCGACCGGCCGAGTCATCGCCAGCCCGATCGAAGCCTCCTCCTCGACCACCTTCAGGTCGAGCGCATAACCAGACCGACTGAAGTGGACCATCTGATCGCGCTTCATCAGCGAGAACCATCGATTACGGACGGAATCGAAGACATCGAAGCGGTACCCCGCAACCACGTCTTCTCCGTAGATCTCGAGGTACGTGCCCGGAGCGGCCCCATTGGCTATCGAAAGACCCGCATTGTTGTTCGGGTTGGCGGCGACGATGCCTTCGAAGCCTGTCGAGCCCGTTGCGAACTGCTTCGTCAACCTGTTGGCTACCTGAACCGAACGTTGCGTTTGCGTGACCACAAAGCCCGAGTTGCGCAAGGTCGGGAGGGTCGTCGTCGTAGGTGTCCTCACATCAGCTGTCGCTGAACGAATCGCGACTTCGCCGGCTGGCGGGGGTGTCAAGGGAGTTGGGGAGCCGAACTTGGAAACATCCTTCAGGGCGTTGGCGCTCTTGACGGCAAGTTCGTTGGCGAGGTGGAGCACCTTCGTGCCGGCGCCATCGATGTCATGGGTGAAGACTCGAAAGGAGTTGGTATTCGCCAACTTGAGCATGCCGCGGTTGGCGATCTCTTCACGTCCATCTTGGAGATAGAACGCAGTGAACTGACCACTTCCCGCCGTCCCAACATTGACGTGAGCGGCTGCCGAGTGGATGTTCAGCATTGCCGACGCTCCGGTTGGCGCCGCGATCACTTGAACCATCTGTTGGCCGAAGGGCCGAGACGAAGATGGCCACCCGGTCGATTTTGGGGTTATCACAAGGTCGAAGACCAGCCCGAGTGCTCGGAGCATGGCAGGATGTCCGCTGAGGCCAGCGATCACCTTGTGGAAGTCAGGCCCGACTCTTCCGGGCAGGAGACCCGGACCCTCGGACGCCTTGTTGCGATGGATATTCGAGAACTGGGCAAACGCTTCTCGAAGGCGCACCATGGGATCCGAGGCTCCCCATGAAGGGTCATTGCGGTCGTAGTAGCGCTTTTGATTAAGTGTTTGCTCTGATTGGAGCTCCCTCGGGCTCATGCCTTGGCCCGTTGGGTCGCCGTCGGTGCGGCCGCGCTGGCGCCGATCGGTCCGTCCAACCGTACCGGCCAGTTGGGCTAGTCCAGGGGACGAGGCGAGCAGTGTCGAGACGTTGGGGTGATCATCAGGTGAGCTGGTGGCAACAGCCAGCCACTGTTGAATGGCAAAGTCAGCCACATCGTCCATTGGGTAGGAACGGAGTTTGGTGGCCGAGAGCGGCAGGCCGGTTGGGATCCAGCCCGAAGGACCGGCGACGATCGTCACCGGATCCACCGGAGTCTGCGAGTTGAACAGTGCGCCCCAGAAGTCGGTGGCGATCACCTGGGCGGTCGTCACCGGAGTTGCGGTGTTCGGATCGACAAACAGCGGAGTCGTCGGGCTGCCAGGCTGAACACTCACCGTCCCGGAGAGTTTCTGCGGCTGACTAGGGAACCCTGTTGTTTGATAGATCTCACCACTCGCGAAGACGACCCGAAACTCCCACGCGCTGTTCCCGTACAGGAACTTCCGAAAGTTCAACAGATCAGGGAAGTTATTCAGCGTCGTCCTCGTCGAACTGTCACTCTGGAGGCGAATTCCGACGTGCACGGAAAGCCGGAGCGCGGTCGAATCCGCAGAAGCGGGACTCGGTGTGAGGATGATCTGCTCGCGGTAGGTGGTCATCGGAGCTCTCCTTGCTGGCGAACCCTTGGCATCGTCACGGTCATGCGAAGGCCCCGCAGTACTGGCTGTACAGACTCGGGCTGACGTATTCGTCAGCAAAGCCGGGATCATTGCCCCCGAGAGAGCGGTGGACCTCGAAACTGTCCGAGAAGCTGAAGAACAATACGGATACGGCGATGGAGAGCGTGGCGGATCCCGTCCACTTGTTGGAGACGGTCTCGTAGCCCAGGTCCAGGGCCAGATCAATGCTGGCCGAGGCGATAGCCATGACCTTGGCGGTACCACCCATATGAACGAAGGCATGGAAAACGCTCTTGTTCTTGATGTCATAGGAGTAGTGGATGCCGCCTTTGATGAAGATGCTTCCCTTGACGATTCCGGCGATGTCGAAGCCCACCTGGGCACCGAACTCGAAAGATGCATCGAAGTGTTCGATCCCTCGGAACGAGGCGGTCAAGGAAAAGTACCCACCCCCAGCGAAGGTGTAGATGACCAGCGAGAAGGGCTTCTCCTTCGTGCAGAAGTTGAGGTCCATTCGGGCCGGACTTCCGTCGAAGGGAATGGTGGCTTTTGCCCCGAAACTCATGTTCGACAAAGCGAACACTCCGACTGACAGCGAGGGAATATCAGTGGCGAAGGCAGCCACCACGCCATTGGTGCCGACCTTGATGGAAAAGCCGTTCGTCTTAGCCAAGCTGGCAAGTTCCTGAACGAATTTCAGCGCACCCTTCAACTCGATGGCGCCAAATGATGGGTCGAAGTGTGCTTGCTGACCCTTGCCGGCTGTGAAGACGAAACTCTTGACCGGCACTCTGACCAACTCGGTATCGGCGGTCGGTATCCGAAGGGTCAGATTCTTGATCTCGGCCCGGGTGCTGTACGTCGAACTCGATGGATCGGTCAGCGAGATGATTGACTCAGCCTTGAGATTGAACGATGTCCACGTGGACTTGTCTTGATCGTTGCGCTGGGTCGTGTCGGCGGCTGGGGTGGTGTCGAGATAGGTAACGAACGGCAGGTGCGAATTGACCGCACCCAGCTTGGCCCCATTGGACTTGTCATCGTTGACGTAGGGTATGGCCGGTACCCAGGTCAAGCGATAGTGCAACTTCAACGCATCCTTGAGCGAGAATGCCCCGATGTCGTCGACGACCTGTGCCGGAATCCCCTGTGCTTGCTTCACATAGGCCTGGACCTTGTCGATGGTTGCCTTGTCGGGCGTACCCCCCGCCTGAATCGCTTTCAGTGCCGTCTGGGCATCACTATTGGCTTTGATGCTCTGGGTTTTCAGTGCGCTGGCCAACTTGTCGAGTGAGTTGTCCTTCACTCTCTCAATCGTCATACCCTTCGGCGTCAGCGACTGAATGGCATTGTCGACGTTCTGAACGACGTGGCTCGTGTCGTCGATCAGATCCTTGATCGACGGTCCCCCGAGAATCGATCCCGAAAGCAAGCTGTCCACGCCTCCGACCAGATCCTGGCCATAGCGAGATGCCGAGTCGAGTCCATCGGAGAGGAACGTCTCCGCTTTCTGCTTCAGATCAGATGCTGTCTTGGCCGCCACGAATCCGAGATTCTGGATGTCGTTGGAGAGGATGCTCAGCGAACTCCCGTAGATGCCTTCCGCACTCTTGAGGAGGGGCTTGAGATCCGTTTTTGCGGTGTTCAAGGGGCCTTTCAGCATGTTCGGCACATCTGGCAGGGGGAATCCTTGGGTTGCCCAGTCCAAAGGATGGTCCAAAACGTTCTTCTCCCACGCCACACAATTGTCATACAGTGCGCGCACCGAGGTCAGGTAAGCCTGAGGGGAGATCGGACCCTGCAACGAACCCAGCACCGAGGAGAGCCCGATGATGGCCGAGTTGGGAGAAGCAAATCCGCCGAGACGGTCACCAGCGGCTTTGAGCACCGAAGCCTCCACCGATGCCGCAAAATCCTCTGCTCCCGCCAGCAACGTCTGCACGCTCGGATCCGAAAGAAGTGATCCAGCACCGGCTTGGAGGACAGAAAGAAGGAGGTGCGGAGCATCGGTCACCGCTGTGGCAAAGGTGCCGGAGAAGAATGTATTCGAGACGAGTGAACCCAAGCCGAGGTAGTTGGTTGCGTACTCAAAGGCTCCGATGACCGAGTCGGCGCCGGCAAGGGCCCCCACGGAGTCCAGTTCGGCGGTGAAGAGTTTGACCCCGGGAATTACTGCCGACACGAAGTTGGTAACGAGATCCTTGCCTGGATTCCCGGGCACCATTTTGGCAAACGCCTTTTGGGCTGCGGTTGCGTCGAAGTCCAACACCATCATTCGGACCGCTACCGACGTATAGTCCGGCGTGACGGTTCCGCTCCCCGACTGAGGTGTTGGTGCACCCGCAGGTTGGTTGATCAATTTGACGTTCCCACCCCGCAAAGTGAGCGCCCGAACCTTCGTATGGTCTTCCCACGTCGAGGGGTCGTGACCTCCGAGGAAGGGGAGGCCGAATGGTTTCAGTTGCCCCTGGTTGTCGGTCGTCGCAACGCCACCAGCGCCGTTCGATGTCGGGGAAGTCCGAAACCCGTAGGAATGTTGAATGAATGCCCCGAGCGTGTTTCCGGTCGTGACACTTGGGACGAACGCCATCGGCATGGAGAATTCATGCTCGACGCCGGCGAGATCAGTTCCGACGGCTTTGAACTCGAAGAGGTCTCCCGAGAGCAGTCTTGGGAAGTACGGGGACGCGCCCTGGGCTGGCTGTGGGCTCGGGGTGGCGAACGCAACGGGAGCCTGCAGATCAGGGGTCTGCTTGGTTTTGAGTTCGACCGACGTGAACGGCATGCGACTCGGGGCGTTCGAGTTCGAAGAACCGAGTTGACACACCGGTTGGGTGACGTCGAGGTAGGTGCGCTGGACCACAAGGGCCTCCGGCTTTTTGGCGTTTCCTGTGGGCCACGTCATCCGTTCACTGATGGTGACCTGGGAGACCTTGTGGCCGAAGGGAAGCAGATAACCGACGTTCACGACCTTGACATAGTGATCGCGTCCCATGGTGGCCCGGTGGCGCCAACCAATGAGTCCGTTGGAGGGCTTTTTGAAGTTCGACCAGTCCGCCTCAACGTCAAGCCATCCCCCCAGCGGGGAGAGCATCAAGTTGTTGACGGTCACTGGGGCCGTCTGAGTGGGCTTGACGACCAGGCTGCTCGGGCGGGCGGTGTTACCGACGATGCCGGCTCTGTTGATTTTGGTGAGGGATTCTGCGTCGGCCCCGCTTGCGGTGGCAAAGGGGTCGACATTGGCTTGGGAATCTCGGGCCATGACAGCTCGCACAGTCCGACCTGAAGGGTTCGAAGTGTCGACCAGGTTCTCAGCGTTCTGTCGCAGGACGCCCAGTCGGAGGTGCCAGAGTTCGATGTGGTCTCCTCCGGTTGGCCTCGGGGATGGGTACCACCCCGCCCACTGGTTGGGAGAGATCAAGAGCCACCAGGGAAGTTCAATGGCCGTCTGGGTGGTACTCAGACCCTGAGCGACCACTGGAACGACAGTTTTCTTAGCAGAAGATGAGGGGCGAGCACTGGACAGGGCTCTCCGTATGAGGGAGGGGGCGTACTGCCCCATTTCGGTAGCGGCGGAGGAAAGGCGGGGCTGGAAACCGAGTTGAAGAGCTCGAGTGGCCCAGTCCATTACGTTATCGTCAGTGAACGCCAATGGAAGTATCGACGGCGGAATGGTGAAGGCAAGGCGGCTCCAGTCGCGCTCGATGTTGGTGCCGCCTTGTGCGTCACTTTGCGTCCAGATTGGTTGAGCACCCACACCGGCGAGTGCCGACTTCGGCACCGGTGCAGAACTGACATGCCACGAACCATTGCTTCGGTAGACCAATTGGCTCTGGGGAGTGGCCAGTTCATTGATTGTCTGCGGAGGAAAGCCAATGACCATGACCGCTTCACTAACAGGGTCAACAACCTGCAGTTGGCCCTGACCATTTACTTGGGCGTTGTAGAAGTCGAAGCGGAGCCAGAGTTGATCTTCGCGTCGACGGAGGACGTAGGACACTGTCGGCGACGCCGACAAAGCAAGGAGCCCGATCAGGGAAGTTTGTGTACTACCGGAACCCGCGAGCAGGCTCCCCGATGCCGCAATTGCGCCCGTCGCACCGATACTCATTCCAAGGAACTTGCGCCGGGATAACTCGGTCACATTGCTCTCTCGTGGATCAACAGTTTTATCGTCCATGACCCCCCCGGACACGGCTTTATCGAAATTCTCTACCGCATGCACTTCGTTGTCAACCCATCTAGCTCTCGCGACAAAGGAACATATGAACGAGAGCCTGGCAGAGGCGAATCGTCATCACGAGAAAGTGGCGATAGTGCGACCAGGGAGCAGGAGGGTACGTATCGACGTGGCTCACTGGGCAACAGTGGTGTCGCACTCCTCGGCGTCATCCCGCTTGGTACGCCTGACGGTCAACTGTCGGATGAGATGAGCGTTCACAAGGACACCGCCGAGTTCCCCAACTCCTCTTTCCCGCACCTGCTGTGAAACACCAGCAGTTGCCTGGCCCTTGGTCAGATGGCCGAGTGGCGAACCTGCTGAGATCCGAAGGACAGTCTGAGCGGC
>JBAXAR010000055.1:0-14178 GCA_037142475.1 Actinomycetes bacterium | reverse complement strand
CCCGCCGCCGCCCCGGCTGCGCCCAGCAATGTTGTGGCCACCGCCGGGAACGCGCTTATGGCAGTTTCGTGGGTTGATGGCCTCTCAAACGGTTCAGCTATTTCGGCTCGTACGGTCTACGTCTACTCGGGTTCAAATTTGGTCACAACGAAATTCGATTGTGTCGGTTCGCCATGCACGATCACGGACTTAGTGAACGACAGCTCGTACAGGGTCAAGGTCTCTGATACGAACGGCGCCGGTGAAGGCTCAGTATCGGAATTCTCAAACGCCGTCACACCAACCGCTCCGATAGGAGCGCCTACGTCGCCGCCTGTAAATGTCACGGCGACTCCAGGCGATTCTTCGGCGACGATCGCATGGTCTGCCCCGCTCTCGACCGGTGGGAGCCCGATTACGGGCTACAGCGTGATCGCCAGTCCGACCGGCGCCACCTGTACCTACATCGTTGGAGTGAGCCGTGGCCTCTCGTGCACGATCGATGGTCTCGCCAACGGGAGCCAGTACTCCTTCGTTGTTATCGCAAGCAACATCGCCGGTAGCAGTGGGCCGTCCACGCCATCCTCGAGCGTGAGGCCAGCCGGTGCTCCCTTGAAGCCCACTGTGCCAACGGGGACTCCGGGTGACGGTCGGGTTGTCGTCACTTGGTCAGCGCCAAGTGCGAATGGTGCGGTAATCACCGGCTACACCGTGGTGGCGACGGATAGTTCTGATGCGACGAGTTCGACTGATGGTTCGATCTGCCGGAGTTCGGCTGCGACCACCTGTACCTTCACAGGCCTGACCAACGGAGACGCCTATACATTCACCGTGTCAGCCACGAATTCGGTCGGTACGGGTGCTGTTTCCACCTCGTCGCTACCAGTGATTCCAGGTGGTTTGCCGAGCGTGCCGCAAGGTGCGTTGGCGCGTGCTGGCGATCAATCGGTGACGGCGGCTTGGAGCCCATCGGTGGGTAACGGCTCGGCGGTGTTGGGCTACACAGCCACGGCGACTGATGTCACAACTCCGCTGAACCCAGGCGCTGCGGCGACGTGCTCGACCTCAGGAGCGACGACCTGCTCACTGGCTGGCCTCATTAACGGCGATGCCTATGTGGTGACCGTGGTGGCGACAAATGCCATCGGTACGAGTGGCTCGTCAGCCCCATCGATTCGGGTCGTACCAGCAGGAGCCCCAACAGCACCGACTGACTTGGTGGGGCGCGCGAATGATCAGAGCGTGGGGCTTTCGTGGAGCGCTTCGAGTCCTAATGGATCGACGGTTACCGGCTACACCGTGACGGCAACTGATCTCTCCGACGCAGCGAGTTTGAGCAACGCCGCGACATGCACCACCTCCGGGGCGACGTCGTGCACCCTAAGTGGCCTCACCAATGGAGATCGCTACTCGTTTGTTGTCGTGGCGGCGAACGTCGTGGGCGTGAGCCAAGCATCTCGTGCATCGACCGAGGTCACTCCCGGTGGACTGCCTTCACCGCCCCTGAGGCTTTCCGCCCGGCCCGACGATCACGCAGCGACTGTTCTCTGGAGCCCACCGAGCTCAACGAATGGCTCCGCTATCACCGGTTACCGGGTGGTGGCAACAGATCTCTCCAACGCAGGCAGTCCAAGTAATGGGTCGAGTTGCACCACTTCTGGCGCGACGACCTGCACGGTGACAAACCTCACGAATGGCGACAGTTACCGATTTGTGGCGACGGCAACGAATGGCATCGGCAGAAGTGCGGTCTCGGCTGAGGCGCCAGCAGTCACTCCCGCAGGAGCGCCGGTTGCGCCGAGAGACCTTGTTGCTTCACCGGGAGACACCAGGGCAACAGTGACGTGGGACGCGGTCAATCCCAACGGTTCGGCCATTACCGGATACCGAGTGACTGCCACTGATACCACTGACGCAGCGAGTCTGAGCAATGAGGCGACGTGCTCGACCTCTGGTGCGACGACCTGCACCCTTACAGGATTGACGAACGGCGACACCTACCGTTTCACGGCCACGGCGACGAACGGCGTTGGATCGAGCCAAGCGTCCAGCGCGTCTAACTCGGTGACGCCTGGTGGAGTGCCGAGCGCCCCGAGCGGCATCAGTGCTCGAGCTGGTGACAAGTCAGCGACCGCAGTCTGGAGCCCGCCGAGCTCCACCAACGGCTCAGCCATCACCGGCTACCGCGTGACTGCTACAAACATCTCTAACGCAGGTAGTCCCAGCAACGGAGAGAGCTGCACTACGAACGGTGACACGATTTGCACGCTGACTGGCCTGATCAACGGAGATAGTTACAGTCTCACAGTGTCGGCCACGAATGGCATTGGCACCGGACCGTCGTCCTCATCTTCTTCTTCCTTCACCCCCGTTGGTCTTCCGACAGCACCCACTCAGATCGTGACCAAGGCAGCCGACTCGCAGGTCACGGTTACATGGGCCGCTGCGAACCCCAGTGGACTCGCTATCACTGGCTACGTCGTGACGGCGAGCGACCTGACCGACGCTGCGAGTAGTTCGAACGGAGCGGCCTGTCAGTACGTGGTGGGCATCAGCATCGGTTTGTCGTGCGTCGTGGCGAACCTCACCAACGGTGACTCGTACTCCTTCACTGTGACGGCGACGAATGCGTTGGGCAATGGTCCAGCGTCTGAGGGTACGAACCCGACAACACCCGGCGGCCTCCCGGCAGCACCGACAAACGTTGCAGGCCGACCCGGTGATGCGTCAGCCGATGTGGTGTGGAGCCCGCCTGCAGCAAACGGCTCACCCATCACTGACTACACGGCGACTGCTACTGACCTCTCAGATAGTGAGAGTGTCAGCAACGGAGCACAGTGCACCATCGATGCCTCCGACACAATTTGCACGATCACCGGTCTTACCAACGGTGATAGCTACAGCTTCGTTGTCACCGCTAACAATGCAATCGGGACGGGGACGCCCTCAGTTGCATCGACGCCGGTGACCGTGAGCCGGTTGAGCCCCAACAAGGCCCGTAGATCTGTTGTTGCGCCAGTACCGTCCGCCCCCACCAAGGTCGTTGGGCAACCGGGCGATGGGCTGGTGGCCATCTCTTGGAAGGCGCCGACGTTCGTCGGTTCCGGGATCACCGGATACACCGCCACGGCGACAGACGTCAGCAATCAGGGGAGCGCGTCCAGTAAGTCGACCTGCACCACCAACGGGGCGACGACCTGCACCATCTCGGGCCTGACGAATGGCGACGCCTACACAGTCAAGGTCGTCGCCGTCAATGGCGGTGGTGCCAGTCCTGCATCAGCCAGTTCGGACCGGATCACTCCCGTGGCTCCTCCCGCTGCCCCGACTCGAGTCATCGTGCGTCCTGGCGACACCAAGGCCACGGTGCTGTGGAGTCCGTCGAACGCAAACGGTTCGCCCGTCACCGGCTACGACGTCACAGCCACAGACGTCACGAATCCGATCAGTCCGTCGAACGCTGCTCGATGCTCAAATGTGACCTTGACGTCCTGCTCGATCACCGGCCTCACCAACGGCGACAGCTACACCTTCACGGTCACTGCCACCAATGACGTCGGCACGAGCACTGCGGCAGTGTCGGCCCCTGCAGTCCCGAGTGGCTTGCCCTCGGCGCCAACTGGGGTTGTTGGCCAGTCGGCTGCCGGAGAGGTTGCGATTAGTTGGACGGCTGCTGTCGCCAACGGTTCAGCGATTACCGGATACACCGTCACGGCGACCGACGTCAGCAACCAGGGGAGCGCGACTAGCAAGTCGACCTGCACCACCAACGGGGCGACGACCTGCACGATCTCGGGCCTGACGAACGGTGACGCCTACAGCTTCGACGTCACCGCCACTAACGGTGTCGGCGTGAGCCCAGCATCGGCATCCTCGGCGCTGGTCACCCCCGCCGGCCCGCCCGGAGCACCGACCAACGTCGCAGGCCGACCCGGCGACGCCCGAGTCGCAGTGGTCTGGAGCCCGCCGAACTCGAATGGTTCAGCGATCACCGGCTATGACGTCACGGCTCAGGATGTCACCGACTCAAACAGCTCGACCAACGGCGCCACCTGCACCACCACCGGGGCAACGATCTGCACCTTCACCGGCCTCACCAACGGCGACAGCTACACCTTCACGGTCACTGCCACCAACGGTGTCGGCACTGGTGCGTCCTCGGCATCCTCGGCCCAGGTCACCCCCGCCGGATTGCCACGAGCCCCGACTGGTGTCCTCGCTCAGGCCGCTGACACCAACGTCAGCATCAGTTGGACGGCTGCTGTCGCCAACGGTTCAGCGATCACCGGCTACCGAGTGGTGGCGACGGACGAGACCAACGCTGCAAGCTCAACGAACGAGTCGACCTGCACCACCAACGGGGCGACGACCTGCACGATCTCGGGCCTGACGAACGGTGACGCCTACAGCTTCGACGTCACCGCCACTAACGGTGTCGGCGTGAGCCCAGCATCGGCATCCTCGGCGCTGGTCACCCCCGCCGGCCCGCCCGGAGCACCGACCAACGTCGCAGGCCGACCCGGCGACGCCCGAGTCGCAGTGGTCTGGAGCCCGCCGAACTCGAATGGTTCAGCGATCACCGGCTATGACGTCACGGCTCAGGATGTCACCGACTCAAACAGCTCGACCAACGGCGCCACCTGCACCACCACCGGGGCAACGATCTGCACCTTCACCGGCCTCACCAACGGCGACAGCTACACCTTCACGGTCACTGCCACCAACGGTGTCGGCACTGGTGCGTCCTCGGCATCCTCGGCCCAGGTCACCCCAGTGCACCAGGTTTACAATGAGGGATCACCAGGAGCCCCCACCGAGGTGGTGGCCACGCCGGGGAACCGCTCACTGTCGATCTCCTGGACGGCTGCTGATGAAAATGCCTCGCCGATTCTCAGCTACACGGCGACGGTGACGGATCTTTCGGACGGTGGCAGCGCAACCAACCTCACGACCTGTCAAACCCTTGGTGCGACAAGTTGCTCTGTTGGCGGCCTTGTGAATGGCGACGCGTACATCGTCGTGGTGAGCGCAGCCAACGCCTTGGGCAGTGGACCGACATCGCTGCCCTCGGAGCCCCAGACCCCACTTGGTGTGCCGTCGGCACCCCGATCGGTCACGGTGCGCTCGGACGATGGTCAGATCGTGGTCCGATGGACAAAGTCCAACCCCAATGGATCACCGATCACCGGCTATGTCGTCACCGCGACGGACCTCACTGATGGGGTGAGTCTGACGAACGGTGCAACGTGCATCACCACGGGAGCGACGAGCTGCACCGTGACTGGTCTCACCAACGGTGATGCCTACAGCTTTGAGGTCACTGCCACGAACGACATCGGAACGAGCCCCGCTTCGGATGCCTCTGAACAGGTGGTCCCGGCTGGCACGCCAACGGCGCCGAGTGCCATCGTGACCGAATCCGGAGACGCCAGCGTGGTCGTGCGATGGACGGCCTCGAACCCCAACGGGTCAGCCATCACTGGCTACATCGTTACTGCCACGGATCTCTCCGACAGCGGCAGCCCGACTGACGGAGCGACCTGCACCACCAACGGGGCGACGACCTGCACCGTGACTGGTCTCACCAATGGTGACGCCTATGGCTTCCAGGTCACTGCCACGAACGATGTCGGTATCTCAACAATGGCGTTGAGCACTGACGAAACTGTTCCGGCGGGAGGACCGTTGGCGCCGACCAACATCAAGGGAACGGCGGCAGATGGACAGATCGTCGCCCGATGGACGGCCTCGAACCCCAACGGTTCAGCCATCACTGGCTACATCGTCACCGTCACGGATCTCACCGACAGCGGCAGCCCCACCGACGGTGCGACCTGCACCACCAACGGGGCGACGACCTGCACCGTGACTGGTCTCACCAACGGTGATGCCTACAGCATCGTGGTCACTGCGACCAATGGCATCGGGACGAGCCTGGCTTCTGAGGCCTCTGAGCGGGTGGTTCCGGCCGGAACACCAACAGCACCGAGTGACGTCGTCGTTCAGGCTGATGATGCGAGAGTAAGTATCAGTTGGATGGCCTCGAGCGGCAATGGTGCTGCCATCACTGGCTACATCGTGACCGCGACGGATCTCTCCGACAGCGGCAGCCCGACTGACGGAGCGACGTGCACCACCAACGGGGCGACGACCTGCACCGTGACTGGTCTGACCAACGGCGACAGCTACAGCTTCGGCGTCACTGCGACGAACCGTGTCGGGTCAAGCCAATCGTCACCGACATCGATGACGGTGACCCCCGCAGGTCTGCCGACTGCTCCCGAGAAGCCGACAGCACGAGCCGGGGACAGCCAGGCCACTCTGCGTTGGCGTCCGCCCTTCACGAACGGTGCTGCTATCACGGGCTACACCGCGACGGCGAGGGACCTGACCAACCCCCAGAGCGCAACCAACGGTGCGACCTGCACAACGACCGGGCGAACGACGTGCACCATCAGCGGTCTGACAAACGGACACTCATACAAATTCCGCGTCACGGCGACGAACCGTGTGGGATCGAGTGCTGCCTCGCCAGCATCGTCGAGCATCACACCAGCGGCTGTCCCATCTCCGCCGACAGGAGTCACGGTCAGAGCGCTTGACGGTTCAGTTGCAGTGACCTGGTCCACCTCTGCTGACAACGGATCTGCCATCACCGGCTACACCGCGACTGCCACGGATCTTTCGAACCAAGCCAGCCAGTCGAGTGGTGCGAGTTGTCAGACGAAGAGTGCGACGTCCTGCACCGTCACGGGGCTCACCAACGGTGACGCCTACGTCGTGGCGCTTGTCGCTCGAAATGACATTGGCACCAGTTCCCCTTCGGACAGTTCCCCGTCAGTCACTCCGGCGGGGCTTCCCGATGTGCCGACCAATGTGACGGCCTCAAGCGGGAATGGCCAGATCACGATCCTCTGGAGCCCGCCGGGATCCAACGGATCGGCCATCACCGGGTATCGAGTCTCGGCACTTGATACTTCCACGGGCGAGATCCTCGCCAACGTGTGTTCCACGACTGACGCCACGATCTGCGTAGCGGCTGGCCTTGTGAGTGGCGATGCCTATCGATTCGGCGTCGCAGCGTCGAATGCCATCGGGAGCGGCCCAATCTCGCCGCGGACAGCTCCGGTGCGGTTCGCGGGTGCGCCGAACGCACCCAAGGCGGTCAAGGCCACGCTGAGCGAGAAGGGCGTTACCGTTTCGTGGTCGGCGCCTGCTGCCAACGGATCGCCGATCACCGGCTACGAGGTAACCGACGGGATTGGCGACGGGTGCACCACGGCCACGTTGGACTGCCTCGTCACCGACCTGAACGAGGGTACCGAGTACACCTTCAGCGTGACGGCGACCAATGCCGTTGGAACGAGTACTCCTGGTGCGGCGGAACCAATCGTCTTCGGTTCGCAGCCAATTGCCAGTTTCGGCGTGGGGGCGGGGGAGAAGTGTGATGGTTGCTCGATCACACTCAGCGGATCAGATCTGAAACCGGGATCGACCGGAACGGTCATTCTGCACTCCGATCCGATCACGTTGGGAACCTTCGTCGTTCCCGCCTCTGGCAAGTACACGGTCACCGAACGCCTCCCGGCCAATGTTCCCGCCGGAACCCACACGATCCTTCTCAAGGGCACCTCCATCGCTGGCGCCCCGACCACATCAACCTGGTTCCTCAAGCTCGGAGCTGACAACGTGATCTTGGAGGAGACACCGGGTACGCCCGTGGCCGCTCCTCCCTGGAACGATGCCGCAGCGAGAACCAATAGCGACTCGGCGTCCTCGGGCACTGGGGGAACCACGACCATCAACGGCACGACCTATCCGTCCTACAACCCGATTGAGCACGTCAGTACTGCGCAGGCGTCGATGCTCGGCGCAGCCGTGGTCGTGGGAACCATTGGTGCCGGGGTCGCGGGCATGGCTGGGGCAGGGAGCGATGCAGGGGGCGGTTCGGGTGGCGAGGCGCCGGCGACGAGACGCGGCCGTCTGGCAAGTGCTTCCGCAAGAAACCAGCGCCTCCAGCGGTCCGAGAAAATCACCAGACAAGCCTCAGGTGCGTGGTCGTTGCCGCTGTCAGGCGCTCTTCTTGGGGCGATGGCGGCATTGGCGACCAGAGTCGGGCGCTTCTCGGCGGTGGGCTTCAAGATCATTGACGATGGCGTCTACTTGCGTGCGTCACTCGGCATCTTGAGCGCGCCGGTGTACCTCGCAGGTCTTGTGCTTGGTGCGGCAGCGGTCATCAACGTTCAGGGAGCACCGGTGCCGCCAGTTTGGTGGCTTTTCGGCGCCATCATGGTCCTGGGGATCTTTGACGCCTTCGCAGGGCTCCTCGCAGCCACGGTCTACCTCGCCGGCGTGGCGATCTCGGGTGGATGGGCGCACCTTGATGGGATACGAAGCTCGGGTGGAGTGGCCGCCGTCTTCGTCATGGTGATCGTGGCCGCTTCATTGCTCCGACCGTTGCGACGTCCGGCCGCAGCCTCTCTCGGCGACTGGTTCGACAGGACTGCGGACATTGTGGTGGCGGCGCTCTTGGCTGCGTTCCTGACCTCTCAGTTGGTCATCACCATCCCGGCGCTTGCGGGGGCGGAACTCCCGATCGTCGATCGGGTCCTGGCGCTGTCCCTCATCGCCGGGACGGCGATCGTCATCCGATACGTGGCCGAGACGTTGGCCACTCATCACCTCGGCGACCGGTTGGCGCTGGCTCAGGGCGACCACGAGCCAGTCCACCACCACCTCCTTCACGTGTTCTTCCTGATGCTTGGAGGCGCAGTGTTCATGCTCTTCACGTCGGCCTTCGTCGGTTGGACAGGAGCATTGTGGATCGCCGCCGGTGTGATGGCGCTCCAGGGCATTCTTGGTCGCTGGGAGCGTCACCTTCCGAAGATCCGTGGGTTGCAGTGGCTTGCCCCTATTGGAATCGCCAAGTTCGTCTTGGTGCTGTGTATCGGCAAGATCATCGCCAGCGTCCTGATGTCCCACATCGAAGACCCACAGGCCCTCATTAAGGTTTCCGTGGTTCTTCTGGCCCTCCCTGGCCTCTTGCTTTGTGCGGCGAGGACGATGTCGGAGGACCACCCGAAGTTCCCGATGACCTGGCCCCTCCGCGCTGGGGGCACGGTTGCGGTTCTGCTGGGCGCCCTTGTCATCTTGAAGGTGATCCAGTTCTAGAGACGAGGCTGATGGTCGGAGCACGAGCCAGTGCTCCCCGACGGACGCTCCAGCGTGCTGAGCTGAATGTCCGGCTCACTCTGCGATGTTGCCACGCTGCTCTGCCGATTGACGGCTGGATGCTGACGTCGAATGACTCATTGGTTGAGGGCCGGTTCAGGGGTGCTGACAGTGATTCGTACTACGCGACCCCTTGATACTGAATATGGTCTGGGCGCTCGGTAGGATTGAGTCATGCCTGTTGGATCGGAAGACTTAGGAGACCTTGCTGCGAAGCTCGATGGTGTTGAGGCAGCCATGAAGCGTCTCGACGCCGGGACCTACGGCGTGTGTGAGTCCTGTGGTGCGCCACTCGAAGATGAGCGGCTCGAGGGCGATCCGACACAGACGAGGTGTTCGTCCTGCATTGACACCGAGGCAAGTTTGAATCTCGCCGAGGCGATGCCAACGCACGGGGAGTCGGGGTCCTGAGATGAGTGCCGAGGATCTTCCCTCACGGTCGAAGTTGATCGAACTAGTGGCGGTCCATACCTGCACTCGGAACTGTTTTGGCATTGAGGGGTATGCGGCGAGTTGCTGCATGCTCGAAAACCGAGACTTCATCCAAGGACCCGTGCCGGATGCCCAGACGTTCGTTGAGCGCCTCTCGGTTCGATTCGGCCGAGAGGTTGCGTACTCTGAGGTATTCGTCGATTACGAGGAAGGCCGAACAATCTTCCCCGAGCGCTCCGAGTGGCAGTTGCCATCGAATTATCCGGCGCTGCGTCCCGTCATGGATGCCGAGGGTCGGTTCCCATGTCAGTTCCTGAACGAGGCGGGAGCCTGCACGGTCTACGAGGATCGTCCCGACATGTGCCGGGATTACCGGTGCGATCATCTGGCGACGGTTCTCGACTCTCTCTGATCACCGAGAGGCCCGCCACGCGAATCGACGCCCGGCAGACGACCCGAGGGGCCTGCCGGGCGCCGATGCGCCGCTGATGAGTTGCGCTGCTACTTCTTGGTCGCCCAGAAGATCTCGGCGATGCCATCGATCTGATCGATGAGGCGCTGGCCGACCGCAGGATCGTTCGTCTTCTTGGCCTCGCCGGCAGTCTTGGTTGCGCTCCAGACGAGGTCGTGGAGGTCGGGGTGTGCCGCAAGGTGCTCGGGCTTGAAGTAGTCAGTCCACAACACCCACAGGTGGTGCTTGACCATCTCGGAGCGCTCTTCTTTGATCATCACGGCCCGAACCTTGAAGTCCGCATCGTCAGAGGCGGCGTACTTCTCTTGGCACGCCTTGACCGACTGCGCTTCGATCTTCGCCTGGGCTGGGTCGTACACGCCGCAGGGGAGGTCGCAGTGCGCGGAGGCGATCTGCGGCGGACGGACGGAATCCATGAGTGACAACGCTCGGTTGATGAGGCGCATGGGGTGCTCTCCTGTGGTTGGTCTCGATGCCGGCACTGCTGAATCCGACAACAATGGTTGTGTGCCACAGACCTTAGCGAGCCGGAATCATCACTGGGGCGGAACGGCCCTGAGGATGCTCGCGAGCGTGGCGGGTGTCCTGATTGGCCTGTGGTGGGCCTTTCGTCGAGTCGAGATCGATGGAGGGTCCATGCGCCCTTCACTGCAACCAGGCGACAGGGTCCTGTTGCGTCGCAGGATGGTGGTCCCGATCCGAGCGGGGAGCATCGTCGGTTTTGATGACCCTCGCGGAGGAGGAACCTTCATGATCAAGCGGGTGCTCGACGCCGGTAGTGAGGGAATTGACGTTCGGGGCGACAACCAAGCGGCGAGCACTGACTCGCGTCACTTCGGGCTCCTCAAGCCCACAGCCGTCCGCTGGGTCATGGTGCGGCGCTACCACAAGGCCACCGCTTCGCTCCCTGAGGATTGAGCAAGATCAGGCGAGGTCTACGCTAGATGAGGTGCCCCCTGATCCCACAGAGCGACTCCGTGATTTGGGCTCGTTCATCCGCGAACAGCGATCCTCGAGCAGGTTGTCATTACGGCGGCTCTCCGAGCTTGCGGGGATCTCGAACCCCTACCTCTCTCAGATAGAACGTGGGTTGCGGCGCCCTTCAGCCGAGATCCTCCAGCAGATCGCCAAGGGACTGGCGATCTCCGCCGAGACCCTCTACATCCAAGCTGGCATCCTCGAACCTGCGGGTTCTGAAGATCTGATCCGGCACATTCAGGCTGACAGCCATCTTTCCTCTGAGCAGAAGCAGGCCCTGATCCAGATCTACCGATCGTTCGTGGGCGGCGAGGCGGGGAGTCCCGCGTCAGAGGGCGCTGAGACCAACAATGGATCGTCGAATGAACCCCAAGGTGCCGACCGAGCCCACGATGGCGACCGGTAACGTCAAGGCACCAATGCGACGTCTCGCGATCCTCTCCATGCATACGTCGCCGCTGGCGCAACCCGGGACGGGTGATGGCGGAGGGATGAACGTCTACGTGCGCGAAATGGCGAGTGCGTTGGCGAGAGCCGGAAGCCAATGTGACGTCTTCACTCGCTCCGAAGACCCATCCTTGCCGGGGACGGTGGCTGTCGAGCCGGGCTTCACGGTCCACAACGTGGTCGCCGGCCCTGTCGGGCCTGTCCCCAAGGAGCACCTCGAAGCACTCGTGCCGGAGTTCACGGACCGTGTCCTGACCGCCATGACGACGTCTGAAGGGGGTCCGATCGATGAACGAGATGGCGGGCCCTACGACCTTGTGCACGCCAACTACTGGCTGTCGGGCCTCGCCGGCCACATCATCAAACATGAACTCGACATCCCGCTGATCTCTACGTTCCACACGCTCGACCGAGTCAAGGCCGAGGCGATGCCTGAGGATCTTGTCGCCGACCTTTCGAGCCGACGGGCAGAGGCAGAGGCCTCGGTGATTGCCTGCTCAGATGCCGTGCTGGCTTCATGCACGGTCGAGGCCGAGCAGATCACGAATCTGTACGGGGCGGCCCCTGAACGCATCACCATCGTGCCGCCTGGCGTTGATCATGCCTTCTTCGGTCCTGGGGATCGTGCACAGGCCCGACGTGCGCTGGCCCTTCCGAGCGATGGAGCGCTGTTGCTGTTCGTGGGGAGGATCCAACCTCTCAAGGGGGCACAAGTGGCCGTTGAGGCGCTTGGACATCTCCTGAACGATGGCGTCGATGCCACGCTGGTCATCGTGGGTGGCCCAAGCGGGGTCGAAGGCGCTTCGACTGTGGCCCAGCTTCATGAGACGGTGAGGGCCCATGGCCTTGAAGAGCGGGTGTTGTTCCGCCCGCCGCAGCCCCATGAGTTGCTGTCGTCGTATTACCGAGCGGCCGATGTCACGATCTGTCCATCGCGCTCTGAAAGTTTCGGTCTCGTTGCCCTTGAATCCTCTGCGTGTGGGACACCCGTCGTCGCTGCGGCGGTGGGGGGCTTGACCACCCTGGTCGATCATGGGGTGACCGGCGCCCTGATCGACGGCCATGATTCGAGGCAATTCGCAACTGCAGTGGCGGAGATCGTTACCTCACCGTTGCGGGCAACCCGTTTCTCGACCGCATCGGTCCGCCGTGCTCGTGGATACACATGGCGTGCCGCAGCCGAGACGCTTGGTGCCCTCTCCGATCAGCTGGTCGCCCGCCGGCTCGTGCACTGCGGCTGAACCGTGCCACGTATCGAGCTCTCGGAGGACGCCGAGCGTGATCGTGTCGTAGCGACGATTGACTCGTGGTCGGGGCGAGGACTTGCCGGAGAAGGTCCCCTGGTCGCCGTGGAGCGCTCCGACGTCACCGATGGGACGGCGACGCACCGCTGGCTGCTTCGCTTTGCGGGCGAGGAAAAGGACTTCATTACGATCTGGCTGACGTTCCACCAGCGCACACTCCATTTCGAGACCCAGTTCATGCCAGTGCCCGAATCCAATCTCGAGCAGGTCATGACCTATCTGCTGCGAAAGAACGCCTCGTTGATCCAGATGTCCTTTGCCTTCGGGCCTGAGGACGCCATCTACCTTGTCGGTCGGGTTCCTGCTTCGCAGATCGACGACGATGAGCTCGACCGGATCGCCGGATGCTCGCTGCTCTACGTCGACGATTTCTTTCCCACGGCGATGACCATGGCATTTCCCGACCAGTATCGGCGCCGTCGCCGGAAGGCCTGAGCGTCCGAGTTCGCACCGAGACGCCTGAGGTTCACTCCCCCTTGTAGCGTGGGGGCATGGCGGTAGATCTCCTCATCATTGGTGGCGGACGCATGGGCACAGCCCTTCTTGAGGGGATCGTGGCGTCAGGCCACCTGCCAGCAGAGTCCATTGCCGTCGTCGAACCCGATCCTGAGCGACGGGCGATGCTTCGCTTGGCCCATGATGGCTTGGTCCTCGTCGACACACCCGAAATCGATCACGTGGGTCAGTCGACGAGCGCGCTGATCGCCGTGAAGCCCGAGGTGGCGGAGTCAGCGACGCGCCTCGTCGGCGCCCTTGGGGTCCGACGAATTCTCTCCGTGGTGGCTGGCATCTCGTGCGCCAAGCTTGAAGCCGTTCTTCCTGGTCCTCTCCCTGTTGTTCGGGCCATGCCAAACACCCCTGCGTTAGTGGGCGCAGGGATCACCGTCATCTCTGGCGGGAGCCATGTGTCGAGGGAGGATCTTGAGTGGGCCGAAACCTTGCTCACCTCGGTTGGCACTGTCATACGGCTCACCGAGAAGCACCTCGATGCCGTAACTGGCCTCTCAGGATCAGGCCCCGCATATGTCTTCCTCGTGGCTGAGGCGATGGTCGAAGCCGGCGTGGGGGCGGGGCTTCCTCGGGACGTCTCGAAGCTCCTTGTGGCCGAGACCATTCGCGGAGCAGGCGCGATGCTCGTCGAGTCAGGCCAAAGCGCCGAAGAACTGCGGGCCCAGGTGACCTCGCCGGGTGGCACCACCGCCGCCGCACTTCGAGTGCTCGAGGCTCGAGCCGTTCGGTCTGCCTTCCTCGAGGCGGTCATGGCCGCTGCCGAGCGGTCACGTTCGTTGGGCCACGGCCGTTGAGCCTCGTGCCCACGTCGAGCAAGGTCCCGGC
>JBAXAR010000054.1:0-14295 GCA_037142475.1 Actinomycetes bacterium | reverse complement strand
GCCATGCATCGTCATCAGGAGGTGGACCGAGTGCTGCGGTGTCTTCTCGGTGCCAGGCGAGATCGTGGTGGCGAAGGATGGCTGGCCGATGGCGGAGCGCCGATGCGACGGCGACTCCGGCAGCAGGATTCAGCGGTAAGGACAGGAGATTCTCGACAATCACCACGTCAAGGTCTGCCAAGGCCCGGCTCAGCGCCGCTTCATCGACCGGCCCGTCGAACTCGATGCCGAGACCGCTGATCACCTCGACAGCGCCGGCAGGACCAGCACCGGCGATGCGATGGACAGCGAAGCCAAGGCGTTCGAGAGCCCACGCCCACTTCTCCGCTTCGATTGAGACCCCGTCGGCCCCTCCGAGGCGATACGAGACGATGCCAGCACGACGCACCTCCTGCACGCTAGGAGGTCCAAGAGCCCAAGGTGGGCGGTATGGCTGCGGTAGCCTCAGCGAGTGGTGCCCGAAGGGTTGGGCGCTTTGATCGCGACACGGCAAGGGAGTTAACACGATGGCCAAGAAAGCGCTTATCACCGGTGTGACCGGTCAGGACGGTTCGTACCTCGCCGAGCTGTTGCTCGAGCAGGGCTACGAGGTGATCGGCGTCGTCCGGCGCTCCAGCACCGTGAACTTCGAGCGGATCGCTCATATCCAGGATCGGCTCACTCTGGTGTCTGGTGACCTCCTCGACGAGGTCTCGCTGATCCACATCCTTCGGGATCACCGTCCCGACGAGGTCTACAACCTCGCAGCGCAGAGTTTCGTCCAAGCCTCGTGGGGCCAGCCGGTCCTCACCGGTGAGACCACCGCACTTGGCGTGACCAGGATGCTTGACGCCATTCGGACCGTTGACCCAGAACTGCGCTTCTACCAGGCAAGTTCTTCGGAGATGTTCGGCAAGGTTCAGGCCGTTCCCCAAGACGAGGACACCCCCTTCTATCCCCGCAGTCCTTATGGGGTGGCGAAGGTGTACGGCCACTGGATCACGGTGAACTACCGGGAGAGCTACAACCTCCACGCATCATCGGGGATTTTGTTCAACCACGAGTCGCCTCGCCGTGGCCTTGAGTTCGTCACCCGCAAAGTGACCAACGGTGTGGCGCGGATCAAGCTGGGCCTCGACACGCAGCTGGCCCTCGGAAACCTCGACGCGCAGCGGGACTGGGGCTACGCAGCCGACTACGTCCGTGCCATGTGGCTGATGCTGCAGCGAGACACCCCTGACGACTACGTGGTGGCGACTGGTGAGACCCACGAGGTCCGCGAACTCTGCGAGATTGCCTTCAACGTGGTCGGTTTGGACTACCGCGACCACGTCGTTCTCGACGAGCGCTTCCTGCGCCCCGCCGAGGTGGACCTTCTTGTCGGTGACCCCGCAAAGGCTGAGAACGAACTCGGCTGGACGCGAGAAGTCGACTTCCCTCGTCTCGTTGAGATGATGGTCGAAGAAGACATGAACCAGGTGACTCGCCAGATCAGGGGCTGAGTCTCTCCGTCGACGGGTTGACTTCGGCGTCCCGATAGCATGGCAAGGCTCATGGCCTCTGCCATTCACCTCCGTTCGGCCGTCGCACTGACGGGTCGTTTCCCTGTCCTTGCTGGGGTCGATCTCGACCTTGATGAAGGATCAGTCCTCGTCGTACTTGGCGCGAACGGTGCCGGCAAGACAAGCCTGCTGCGCCTCCTCGCCGGGTTGCTTGCGCTCCAGTCAGGCACCGGCGAAATCCTTGGCTGCGATCTGTCGAGCCACTCGCGTCACGTCCGCCGCCGTGTGGGCCTTCTCGGCCATGACGTGGGTCTTTATGACGAGTTGAGGCCTCTGGAGAACCTCACCTTTGCCCTCCGGGCCGGACGTTTGGACCCAGCCCTTGCCGCTCCGGCGCTGGAGCGGACGGGGATCACTGGCCGGGTCGCCGAGACCCCGTTGGGCCAACTCTCGGCAGGCCAGCGACGCCGGGTCGGTCTCGCCCTCTTGATCGCTCGACGCCCAAGGCTGTGGCTTCTCGACGAACCGCATGCCAGCCTCGACGCCCCCACCAGGGAATTGGTAGGTGAGCTCGTCGAAGAAGCGGCACGAGCGGGAGCGACGGTGGTGGCCACGAGCCACGAACCCGAGCTCTCAGTTCCGATGGCCGACCTCGTTGCCACCATGGCTGGTGGGATGATCGCCCGGATGGACCTGGGTGGCCGCCAGGTGTTCGAAGGGGGTGACTGATGCTGCGTGATGCTCTCTTGGTCGCCGGCCGGGATCTGCGCATCGAGGCACGCTCGAAGGTGGCCCTCTGGCAGGTCGTGCCGTTCTCGGTCCTGGCCATGATCCTGTTCACCTTCGCCCTCGGCCCCAACCCCGCTGCCCTGACGGTGAGCGCTCCCGGGTTCTTCTGGATTGCCTTGCTCTTCGCTAGCATCCTGGCCACCCAGCGCTCGCTTTCGATTGAGGGTTCACAGGCGACTCGGGAGTCGACTCGCCTTCTCGGCCTCGATCCTGCGGGGGTGTTCTTGGGCAAAGTGGGAGCACTTGTCGCTGAGTTGGTGGTGATTGAAACGATTCTCGTGGGTGGGACCGTCCTGCTTTATCACGTGGCATTTCGAAACTGGCTCCTACTGGTTGCCTCCTGCGCCCTCGCCGCTATTGGGCTTGCGTCGGCCAGCGTGCTCTATGGCTCCTTGGCAGGCGGTGATCGGGTGCGCTCGACGCTGCTGCCGATCCTGGTGCTGCCGGTCGTCGCACCAGTACTGATCGCCGGTTCACGGGCCTTCGTGGCGGCGATCGGCAGCTCTGGTGATGGCGGTCGATGGGTGGCCGTGTTGGCCGTCTTCGCGATTGTGTACTCGGTGTTGGGGATCGTCCTTTACGGTCCCATGGAGGAGATTTGATGCGACACACCCTTTCCAAGCTTCTGGGACCCATCTCAGCGGTCCTCGTGATCCTCACCATCTGGCTGGGGCTCTTCGTCACGCCCCCGGACGTAGACCAGGGCGAGTTGGTTCGGCTCGTCTATATCCACCCTGCCCTGGCAGTGGAAGCCCTCTACGCCTCAGTTGGCATGGCTGCCTTGTGCAGTGCGTTGTATCTCTGGCCGAGGACACGCTCGATGCGGATGGATCGGCTTGCCGCTTCGGCGATCGAGGTTGGGGTGGTGTTCAATATCCTGACCCTGGTCACCGGTTCGATCTGGGGGCGCCCGACCTGGGGGGTGTGGTGGACTTGGGATGCTCGGCTGACGTCGACCGCCCTGCTTTTGGTGCTCTCCTTGGGCTATCTGGCGCTCCGACGAGTCCCCGCGGAACCCCACGTCCGAGCCCGGCGCTGTGCGATCGCGGCAATCGTGGCTGCCGTTAATGTGCCGATCATCCATTTCTCGGTTGTGTGGTGGCAGACGTTGCACCAAGGGTGCACGGCTATCTGTCCGGGTCTGACCTACAAGATCCACGGTTCCATGGGCTGGACCCTCCTGCTCAGTTTCGTCGCGTTCACCACGTGCTTTGCCTGGATGGTGGTCAGCCGCTACCGGATCGACGTGCTTCGTGATTCGGGCCATGACGGTGCTCTCGACGACGCACTCGAGGCTCGCCGTTCCGAGGGGGTCCCCTCATGAACAGTGGCTACGTCATCGCCGGCTACGTCATCTCAATCGGCACACTCGCCGCCTACAGCGCCTCGTTGGTGATCCGCCTGAAGCGGGCCCGCTCCCGAAGCAGTCAGGAAAGTGAACGGTGAGCAACGACGCTGAGGTGACCAGCGGGAGTACTCCGGTAGCTCCACAGGATCTTGAAGGCCGCTCTGAGCGCCCCCGGCTCCGACTGGCCATGGTGGCCCTCGTCATCATCGCCGCCGTTGGCTTCCTTCTGGTCAAGGGCCTCGGGAGCTCGCTTGACTATTTCAAGACCGTTGATCAGGCGGTGGCCGAGCGTTCCAAGCTCGGGACCTCCGAGTTCCGCCTCGAAGGGACAGTGGTTCCCGGCACCGTGGAGCGATCGGTCAGGGGGGCGAACTTTGACATTGCCTCGGGATCGGCCACCCTCCACGTTGAGAACTCAGGCACACCGCCGCAGCTGTTCAAGGCCACGATGCCGGTGATTGTCGTTGGCCACTTCGCTGCAGGAGAATCTCGGACCTTCCTCTCAGACCAGATCATGGTGAAGCATTCGTCGAACTACAAAGCTGAGCACCCTGACCGAGTCAAAGCGGGCAATGGGAGCGTCAACTAGGTGATGGGCGTGTCATGAAGGAGCACCTCGGAACCCTAGGAATCTGGCTGGCACTCGTTGCATCGGTGATTGGTGGTGTCATCCTTGTCATTGATCTGGTCCGCCGATCTCGTGGCCGGACACCATTGCGGAGCCTCGATGCTCGCCTGCTCGTTCCTGTGGTGGCCCTCGGGGCCATCATGGCCACCGCTGCGATGCAGTGGGGCCTGATCACTCATGACTTCCACCTCGCGTATGTCGCCGAAAACAACGCCAAAGCGACACCGCTGATTTATTCGATCACGGGGATGTGGTCGGCGCTTGAGGGTTCCATTCTGCTCTGGGGCTTGGTCCTATCGTTCTTCATGCTGGCGGTGATCTGGCGCTATCGCCGCAAGGCTGACGACCCGGTGGTCGGGTGGGCGGTCGCCGTCTTGTTCGGCGTGGCTGCCTTCTTCTTCGGGCTCATGATCGGGCCAGCGGACCCGTTTGTGACGACGGGAGCCTCGATTCCCTCGTCTGGAGCAGGCCCGAACGCCCTCCTCCAGAACAATCCGCTGGTGGCCATCCATCCACCGCTGCTCTACGCCGGGATGGTCGGCTTCTCCGTTCCCTTCGCCTTCGCCATCGCCATGCTGATCACCGGACGGGTGGGGGAGGGGTGGCACGTTGACACGCGGCGTTGGGCGCTTATTGCCTGGACGTCGCTCAGTGTCGGGATCGTGCTCGGGGCATGGTGGAGTTATCAGGTCCTGGGCTGGGGCGGGTTCTTGGGCTGGGACCCGGTCGAGAACGCGGCGCTCATGCCGTGGCTCTGCGGCACGGCCTTTGTCCACTCCATCGTGGTCGAAGAGCGGAGAGGTCTCCTTCGAGTCTGGAACATCTCCCTCGCAGTGGCAACGTTTTCGCTCACTATTTTGGGGACGTTCTTCACTCGTTCCGGGGTAGTCCAGTCGGTCCATGCCTTCAGTTCGTCGACCATGGGACCCCTCCTGATCGGGTTCTTTGCCCTGGTCGTCCTGTGCAGCTTGGCGCTTATTGCCTGGCGCGGTGATCAGCTTCGGTCGTCAGTGGGTATCGATGCTGCCTTCTCCCGGGAGGGGGCCTTCGTCCTGAACAACCTGCTCTTCGTCGGCTTTGCCCTCATTGTCTTGCTCGGGACGGTCTTTCCGATGCTCTACGAGGCCCTCAACGGCGGGCAGGTGACGGTCGGTGCTCCGTATTTCAATGCCATCGCCGTCCCACTCGGCATCGGGCTGCTGACGCTGATGGCAATTGCCCCGGTGCTGTCGTGGCGCAAGGCCTCGCTCAAGGTGGCGGCGAGCAGGCTCGAAGGCCCGGCGTGGGCGGCCACCATCCTTGTCGTCCTCCTCGTGGCGTTCGGCGTTCGTGGGATAACCCCTCTTGCCGGGTTCTTCCTCGGGGGGCTTGCCGCTTCGTCGGCGATTCGAAGCCTCGCGCTGGAGTTCCGTAGTGAGCGCCATCGAGGGGCGAGTGGCTTTCGGGCGCTGATCGGTCGTTCCGGTGGTGGCATGGTCGTTCACGTTGGGGTGGTCATTCTCGCTGTCGGGATTGTGGCCTCGACGAGCTATGCCACCAGAGGCGAGGTGGTGTTGGCCAAGGGCCAGACCGTCACCTTCGCCGGTCACCGGATCGAGTTTCTTGGGATGCGAACCGTTCAAAGCCCCGCCAAGTCATCAACCCAGGTGGTCCTCAAGGTCGATGGCGGAGGCACCTTCACTCCCGGCGTGAGCCAGTTCGCGGGGCGGGCCTCAGAGCCGGTGGGGTCACCGGCGATCGATTCGGGAGCCTTCGGCGATGTCTATCTCACCTTCGACGCCATCGGCGGAAAGGGCGGGAGTTCGGGGGCCCAGGTGGCTCGTGGCCTCAAGGCCGGGTCGGTTGCAGTCGGAATCGTGGTGGAGCCGCTGTTGCCGTGGCTGTGGGCAGGCGGACTCGTGATGGGCCTCGGTGGACTCCTCGCCTTCGTTCCGACCGGAACCCGTCGTCGTCGTCACGTCGTCTCGACCCCGGAGGCTGACCTCGTGCCGACTGGTGCCCCAGCCGACGAGCCAGTGCGGATCGCTCCATGAGCCAGAAGAGAACGGCACGTACGGTGGCGATCGTGAGCATCGCCGTCGGGGTGGTTCTTGTCGGCCTCGTCGTGCTCCTTGCCACCCGGACCGGGTCACGGGCGACGTCCTTTGAGAGCCCGTTGATCGGCACCGAGGCTCCGGCGATCTCGAACCCACTCCTGAGCAGAGGCGGCGAGCCGGGAGCGACATTTGATCTCGCTGCTCATCGAGGCCAGGTCGTGGTGCTGAACTTCTTCGCATCCTGGTGTGGCCCCTGCCAGACCGAAGCCCCAGAGCTTGCAGCCTTTCGGTACGACCAATCGAGGCTCCCCAACGGTGCTGCGATGGTGGGGATTGTCTTCAACGATTCGAACGCGGGCGCCAGGCGGTTCATAACCTCCAAGGGCGTGACCTACCCGGTGGTCACCGACGCTGGTGGCGTGACGGCCAGCGCCTATGGCGTCTCGTCGCCGCCGACGACCTTCCTTATCGCCGCCGATGGCCGGGTTGCCAAGGCCATCGTCGGTCCCTCAACCGCCGATGAACTCGATCGAGCGGTCGCAGCGCTCTCGAAGGGCACCGTGGGGGAGTCCGGTGGCTGAGCGCCTCGGGATCTCGCCTCGGATCCGATGGATCGCCATGGCACTCGTGGTGGTGGTCGCCTTGACGATCGGATCGGGGGTGGTATCGAGCGCTCCGCCGACTCTGGCCGAACGGGCCAAAATACTTGATGCGCAGCTCAAGTGCCCGAGCTGCCAGGGCCTCTCGGTGACGGAGTCGAATTCCACCTCGGCAGTGGCGGTCCGCCAAGAAGTTGCGGCGGGCCTGGCCGCTGGAAAGTCTGAGGCGACGATCATCGCCGAGCTCCGCTCCCGCTACGGCAACTCGGTCCTCCTGACGCCTCCTGATGGAGGACTCAGCTTGGTGTTATGGATCGTGCCGGCAGCCCTGGTCGGAGCCGGGGTGCTCGTGAGTGCTCTCGTCATCATCCGCCGTCGGGCCTCAGCGCCCCGATGAACGATCCCGACCACCTCGCTGACGAGGCTGGCCTCCTCGAAGCGGCACTCAGTGATGCTGCCGAGGAGTTCGCCAGCGGCGATCTCGATGCGGAGACCTTTCGTGCCCTGACTGAACGCGACACCGCCCGCTTGGATGAAGTGCGGAGAGAGATCGCAGCGCTCGGCGCCGCTGAGGTCATCGAGGACGGCGATCTCGACGTCGAGGCCATCGGTCTCAACCGCTCGAGACGTCGGCGACGTTTTCTCGGTCTCGGTCTCGTGGCGGTGGTGGCGGGAGGAGCGATCATGCTCGTGGCGACGGTGGTGGCCCCGAGGTTGAGCGGCCAGAGTTCGTCAGGCTCGATCTCGACCAGCCGCCCCCAGCAGATCAGGAGCTTGCTCGACCAGGCAGCCACGTTGGTCGAGAGGGGCAAGGTGGCCGAGGCCCTTCCGGTCTACGCCCACGTGCTCAGCCTTGACCCCAAACAGCCGGAGGCACTGGCGCAGTCGGGATGGCTGACGTTCGAAGCGGGCCTGGTGGCGGGGAACTCGGTGGTGATGGCGAAAGGTGAGTCCCAGATCCGGGCGGTCGTCAAGAGCGCCCCGAATGCCTACGCGGGACATCTCTACCTTGGTGTCGTCGAGTTGCTGCGTCACGATGATGCCACCGCCTCGTTGGCCGAGCTGGCCACATTCCTCGATCTCAAGCCCCCTGCGAAATGGGTTGCCCAAGCGCAGCCCTACCTCGAGAAGGCCGCATCGAAGGCTGGCGTGAGCGTGCCGACGACGACCCCCTGAGGAGAACGTCAGGATCGAAGGGCTCGGAGAGACTCGACGACGCCGGCGAACTTCGCGGAGAGCCGTTCGACGTCGGCATCGGTGGTGGACCAGCCGACAGACACCCTGAGCGACTGCGCTGCATCGATACCCATGGCGTCGAGGACAGGGGAGGGCTCCAATGACTCCGAGGCGCAGGCTGACCCCGAATGGACCGAGATACCCGCTCGGTCGAGACCCAGAAGAACTGGTTCGGCCTCGACACCCTCGACGGTGAAACTTCGGAGGTGTCCTGCTCGCCCGACGAGATCGGACTCCCCGATTGCCGAGACGCCGTCCACGGCCGTCATGGCCGCCTCGATCCTCCCCATGTGGGCGATTGCTCGTGTCTGCTCGGCTTCGACGACTCCTGCAGGTCGAAGCACCTCGGCGGCGATGCCGAAGCCGACGATCCCGAGCAGTGATTCGAGACCCGCTCGGCGCGCACGCTCCTGGCTTCCCCCCACGATGAGTGGAGGCAGCACCCGCCCCTTGCGCACGATGATCGCTGCTGAACCGACCGGGCCGCCGATGAGCTCGCCGGCGACAGTGATGGCATCGGCATCCAAAGCACCGAGGTCGACTGGGAGGTGGCCCAAGGCGATTGAGGCGTCAACGTGGACCGCTGCGCCGTGACGTCGGGCAAGTTCGATGACCGCCTCGACATCGTTGAGCACGCCGGTCTCATGGTTGGCGATCTGGCAGCAGGCGAGGGTGGCCTCGTGCGCCTGGAGGCCGGCCTCGAGGATCTCGAGGTTGAGGTGGCCCGATGGGGAGACGTCGACCACGTCGAGTGACCCATGGCGGGCGGATGCCTCGAGGACGCTGGTGCGTTCGGTTCGAGCGGCCAGGACTCGGCCTCCGAGGGCCAGGCCGGCTACCGAGGTGGTGGCTGATTCAGCGATCGACGAGGTGAAGACGATCTGACGGGGTGTCGCCCCGGCAAGGGAGGCCACGGAACGCCGCGCGTCCTCGATCAGGTCCCTGATGACCAACGCCTCCGCATACGGGCGACCAGGGTCTGCCTGGGTCACCTCGAGCAACTGGGCGAGCGCCGCGATGACCTCGGGCCTCAGGGGGCTGACGGAAGCGTGATCGAGGTAGGCGCGCACCTCAGGCCGTGGCACGACAGGTGTCGTCACCTCGGGCCCGTGAGCTCAGATGGACCGAGGTGGTGGAGTTTCCAGCTCCAAGACCCTGGAGGAGCCCGGTGACCATGCCTCGGTCGACCGCGCAGAGCACCGGGTGGTGAGCGGCAGCTTCGCCGAAAGGACAACTGTCTGCCACCACGGAGCTGGTCTCATCGGTGTTTTCCGTTCGGGCAGCGAATCCGTGGGCCGTCAGCGTCTCGGCGATGGCCGCCATGGCGGAGCTGACGGACCGAGGGGCATCGGAAGGCCCCATCTTGGCGGCAAGCTTCCGGCCGTATTCCTCTCCGACCGCCGCTGCCATCAGTTCGGCCTGCTCGGGCCCGAGGAGTTCGAGGGATCGCTCGAGGAGGGCGACGAGGAGGTCGTCACGGCGAGAACCCATCTCCAGCGAGATGTCATCGTTGGCGCACGAGAATCGCTTGGCTGGTCGACCGACGTTGGCGGTTCGCTGGGGCGCCTCGACATCGACATGGCTGCCGGCAATCAGACGGTCGAGATGGTGACGGACCACGTTGGGGTGGAGGTCGAAGGCAGCGGCCAATTCAGCGACCGAGGAACTCGGGTGGGTGCGCAGATGAATGTAGATCGCACGGCGGGTGGGATCACCGAAAGCACTCGAAAGAGCGGCGATGGCGGCCGAGAAGCCATCGTCCGGCCCAGGGACCTCGCCGCCGGTGTGCACCTCTTGGGCAGGGTTGATGACCACGCTCGCTAGTCTACCGAGGAGGTGAGGGTTTCTTCCGGGACTTCCTCGTCACCGATCTCAGAGAGGTATCGAATGACAGACGTCTCCGCAGTCCGCCACGCGCTCGCAGAGGTTCACGACCCAGAGCTCGAGCTCGGGCTCGACGTCCTCGGCATGATCGGCGACGTCACTGTCTCCGACGGCACGGTCGAGGTGGTCATCGCCCTGCCGATTGCCGCATGGCCTTCGGCGGAGTACGTGATTGACGCAGCCGACCGAGCGGTCTCGGGGCTTCCTGGGGTGACCACCGTCACGGTCGCACGACGCACCATGACCGAGGACGAGCGCCTCACACTGCGTGCCACCCTTCGCGTCCTGATGGGAGCCGAGACTGATGGCCACGGCCACGGTGACGCCACCCCGCGGTTCCTCGCCACGTCGTCGAAGACGCGGGTTCTTGGCATCTCATCGGGAAAGGGTGGCGTGGGAAAGTCCTCCGTCACGGTCAACCTGGCCATCGCCCTCGCCCAAGCGGGTAAGTCAGTCGGCGTGCTCGACGCTGATGTCTACGGCTTCTCCATCCCAAAGATGATCGGGCCGGACCACGATCCAATCATTCTTGGTGACACCGTGATCCCGACAGCCGTTCATGGGGTCCGCTGTCTGTCGATGGGCTTCTTCGTCCCCGATGAGCAGCCCGTCATCTGGCGGGGGCCAATGCTCCACAAAGCCATCGAGCAGTTCATTACCGAAGCGTGGTGGGGCGAGCCTGACTTCCTCGTCATCGATATGCCTCCTGGCACCGGCGATGTGGCATTGACCCTCTCCGAGGTACTGCCACGGGTCGAGATCTACGTGGTGACCACCCCGCAGCCGGCTGCCCAGCGAGTGGCACAGCGATCTGCCTGGGCCGCTCGCAAGATGAAGTTGGCCGTTCGTGGAGTTATTGAGAACATGAGTTGGTTCACCGGCGATGACGGCACCCGCTACGAACTCTTCGGTGCTGGCGGTGGCGACGAGCTCGCCACGCAGCTCGGCGTGCCGATGCTTGGGCAGGTGCCGTTTGCCCCGGCGCTCCGCGTGGGTGGCGATGAAGGTTCGCCGATCACGGTCTCGGACCCATCGTCCGAACCCTCGGTGGCCTTTGCTCAGCTTGCTGAGCGCATCATCGCCCAGGGTCCCGCCCGGGTCTATCGCCAGGAGCTTCGCCTCGGCTCATGATCGAGATGGCGCCGGGGTCGCCCCGGTGCCACAATCGCCTTCACGAGCATTCGACCAAGACCGGTCGGACGCTGGAGCGAGGGGGCACCCATGAAGGACCTGAACGGCCGGACCGCAGTGATCACCGGTGGTGCCAGTGGCATCGGGCGAGCGACGGCAGAGCGCCTCGCTCGCGAAGGAGTTCGTCTCGTCCTCGCCGATATCGAAGAACCGGTTCTCGATGAGACCGTCGCCCAACTCGCTGCCGGCGGTGCCGACGTCCTCGGCGTGGTCACTGATGTGTCCTCGCTTGAGTCGGTCGAAGCGATGCGAGATGCAGCAGTCGAGCGCTTCGGAGCGGTCCACATTGTGTTTAACAACGCCGGCGTCGGCGGTGGCCCCACCATCACGTCATCCCCGGCGATGTGGGACTGGGTCCTTGGGGTGAATGTCGATGGTGTGATCAACGGCATGGCGACGTTCTTGCCACTCCTTCTGGCCCAAGACGAGGGCCACATCGTCAATACCGCCTCATTGGCGGGTCTTGGCGGTGTCCCGGGCATGGGCCCCTACTGCGCCTCGAAGTTTGCGGTGGTGGGCATGTCAGAGTCCCTCTACCACGAGCTCGGCTTCATCGGCTCGAATGTTCACTGCTCTGTGCTGTGCCCGGGTTTCACCAAGACCAGAATCCACGAGTCCGAGCGGAACATCCCTGAGCACCTCGCCGGCCTTGCTGACGATCCGGCGTCGCGTCAGACGGCGTCGATGGCCAAGCACGCCGTCGAGAACGGTATTGAGGTGTCCCTGGTCGCCGATGCGGTCGCCGATTCGATTGTCGACGAGCGCTTCTGGATCCTGACTCACGAGCGCGTGGCGCTTTCGACCATGCGCCAGCGACTCGCATGGATGGAAGGTGGGGAACCGCCGCGGATCAACCTCGAAGAGGCCGGACGCCGCTGAGCGCTGCTCAGCCGTCGATGCCCTGCGGGAGTCGATCTGGATCGAAGCCGAGGAGCGCCACGGCCGATCGGAAGGCAAATCGGTCGGTCATGCCAGCGACGTAGGTCACTGCGGCGGTGACTGCCTCATCTTCGCCGGCAAGAAGCCCCCCCGCCTCGGTGATGCCGGGGATGGCGTTTGGGTGATCGGCGAAGTGTTCGACGAGGGCAGTAAGGACTTCGATCACCGAGTTGGCTTGGGCCACCGAGGCGGATCGAAGGTAGATGGTCTCGTAGTTGAATGCTCGGAAACTGGCGAGGGCCTCGCCATGAGCCGAGTCCATCCCGACGGTACCGGTGGCCAACGTGGTCGAGACGATGGCGTCAATGAGCGCTCCGAGCTGGCCTCCTCGTCGTGAACCGCAGCGCTCCGCCACAATCGCTGGGAGGCGATCAGGGGTCACAATCCCGGCGGAAACTGCGTCCTCGAAGTCATGGCAGACGTAGGCAATGCGATCGGCCCAACTGACAATCTCGCCCTCTGGGGTCGATGGTGCGGGCCGGGACCACGAGTGGTTTCGGATGCCGTCGAGCGTCTCGGCGCAGAGGTTCAAATGGGCCAGGGAAACGTCTGCTCCCCAGGTGGCATGGTCGTAACCCCCCTCGAGGAACGGATCCAGGGCATCTTCGCTGGCATGGCCTCCCGGGCCATGACCACAGTCGTGACCAAGAGCGATGGCTTCAGCGAGAGCAACATTCAGCCCGAGGGCACGGGCCATACCGGAGGCGACCTGGGCGACTTCGAGGGCGTGGGTGAGACGGGTTCTTTGGTGGTCGTCAGGGAAGACGAAGACCTGGGTCTTGCCGGCAAGCCGGCGGAAGGATGATGCGTGCAGGATCCGATCACGGTCGCGTTCGAAGCAGGTGCGCCACAGGTCTGGCTCCTCGGCGACGGCGCGATTCCCCGCCCCGTTTGCCCGGGTTGCTCCGGGAGCAAGCAAGGTCGATTCACGCTGTTCTCGAACCGTCCGGTCGACACCGGTCGCCGAGAGGCCCCAACCCCCTTGGGCAATGGTGGCACTGGAATCTGCGTGGGCGGTGACGACCTCGAGGTTCTTCTCGGCCTCGGAGGAGAATCCCCCCATGGTCGCGGCCCAGCGCTCGCCGCGTTCACTCAGGTGTGTGTTGTCGTCCACGACTGCCATTCTGCCTTCCGCCTGTAACGTGGGTGACCGTTGCGGTCCGCGCCTCCGCGGGCAGCCAGAATCGAGACAACAGGGAGGACCGTCGTGGACGTCCGAATCGGAATCGTGCAGACCGTCAAGGAGCTTGAGGTCGAACTGGCCGACGACGCCGATCGCGACGCGATCATGGCCGACATCGAGAAGGCCCTGACGGGGGAGAGCATCCTCTGGCTGACCGACCGCAAGGGACGCCGCGTGGCCGTTCCGGCCTCCAAGGTCGCTTACATCGAGGTGGGCGCCCCGTCGACCGATCGGCGCGTCGGCTTCGGCGCTCCGTAAGGAACAGCGAAGCCGACGGTGGGATCGACCCCACTCACCGAGCGATCGCTCCTCTTCGTCACCGGCAAAGGTGGAGTCGGGAAGACCACGATCACGGCCGGCCTTGCACAGATGCTGGCAGACCAAGGCCGTCGGGTCTTGGCCTGTGAGATCGATGCCAAGGGAGATCTTGCTGGTGCCTTCGAGATCCCCCCGACCGGTTTTGAGCCGGTGGAGGTCACCGCACACCTCTCCTTGATGGCGATGGATACCGAGGCATCGCTGCGCGAATACCTCCGGCTGAACCTGAAAATTCCGGTCTTCGGTCGGATCGGGCCAGTGGCCAAGGCATTCGATTTTCTGGCCACGGCTGCACCCGGCGTGCGCGAGATCCTCACCCTGGGCAAATTTTGCTGGGAAGTACGAGAGCAGTCCTATGACGTCGTTGTGGTTGACTCGCCGGCCACCGGCCACATCGTCGGCCTCCTCGCTGCTCCGCAGGGGATCAATGAACTCGCCAAGGTGGGTCTGATCCGAAATCAGACCGATTGGATGCTCCAGATTCTCGCCGATGAGTCCACCACTGGACTCGTCATCGTCACGACTCCCGAGGAGATGCCTGTCTCGGAAACCGTGGAGCTCGCCGCGTCGGTGCGGGAGAAGACCTCGGTCGATTTGGCGTGCGTCGTGGTCAATCGACTCTTGCCCGAGCGCTTTGGGGCAAGGGAACAGGAAGTCTTCGAC
>JBAXAR010000053.1:0-14531 GCA_037142475.1 Actinomycetes bacterium | reverse complement strand
CCCCAGTGGAGCGGCGAAGTGCCTGGACGTCTTTGGCGCTGATCTCAGCCATGTCTGTTCAACCCTCCGTGGGTTCGGCGGCAGCTGGCTCTACAGGTGCCGAGTCGGTCGGTGCTGGCGCAACCTCTTCAACAGGTGCGGCCTCGGCGGCGGGTGCCTCTGGTGCGGCGGCTTCGGCGACAGGGGTGGCCTCGGCGGCGGGTGCCTCTGGTGCAGCGGCTTCGGCGACAGGGGTGGCCACGCCGGCGGGCGCAACCGGTGCGGCCTCAGCGGCAGCAGCGGGCTTCGGTCGGTTCGCTGCGATCCAGCGACCTTCGGCGACTGCGTCCGCGATCGCTCGGCACAGCAGCGCCCCAGACCGGATGGCGTCGTCGTTCCCAGGAATCACGTATTCGATGACATCGGGGTCGCAGTTCGAGTCGACGACCGCAACAATCGGCATCCTGAGTTTGTTGGCCTCAGTGACGGCGATGTGCTCCTTCTTCGTGTCAACCACGAAGATTGCATCCGGAAGCTTCTCGAGACGTGAAATTCCGCCGAGGTTCCTCTCGAGCTTGTCGAGCTCACGGGTGTGACGGAGGGCCTCACGCTTAGGCATACCCTCGAAGTCCCCGGCTCGCTGCATGACGCGCAACTCCTGGAGGCGCTTCACGCGGCCAGAGACCGTCTGGAAGTTGGTCAGCATTCCACCCAGCCAACGGTGGTTCACGTAAGGCATCCCGCATGCATCGGCGTATCCCGAGATTGGGCCTTGTGCCTGCTTCTTGGTGCCCACGAACAGCACGGTCCCTCCACCAGCGACGAGGTCACGCACGAAGGCATAGGACGTCTCGATCCCTGAGAGCGTCTTGTGCAGGTCCATAAGGTGGATCCCGCTTCGCTCGCCGTAGATGTATCGGCGCATCTTGGGGTTCCATCGTCGGGTCTGATGCCCGAGGTGAACGCCGGCGTCGAGTAGCTGGCGCATCGTGACCACAGCCATGGTCGTCTCCTTCAGTAGGTGCTTCCGGTTGGTTTCTCCCCCACCACCGCACCTCATCGGCGATGAGGCGACCGTCAGGACGTGGCAGGGCTGTACTCGTTTACTTGACACCACTCCGTGCGGAGCAGTCCACAGACACTAGCCCGACTCTGGCAATGCCTCCACCCGAGCCTCAGGCTCGTGGGTGGGTCGCGTCGTAGACGCGTTGAAGCCGATCTTTCGAAACATGGGTGTAGAGCTGGGTCGTACTTAGGCTGGCGTGTCCCAAAAGTTCCTGGACGACTCGCAGATCCGCTCCACCATCAAGAAGATTGGTGGCAAAGGTGTGGCGGAGAGCATGGGGGTGTGTCGGGCTCGCCGACCGGGCGTCGATAATGCGACGAACATCTCGGGTGCCGAGACGATGGCCCCGGAGATTAAACAGCAAAGCCGCCGAGGGGGAACCTTCGGTCATCATCGCCTCACGGGAGCCAGTGAGATATCGCTCGATCCACAGAGCGCAGGTCTCGTGGATCGGGACGCGTCGTTCTTTCGCTCCTTTGCCGAGGACAGTGACGGCCCCTTCAGCGAGGTCGACATCATCGAGATCGAGGCCACACAGTTCCGCAACACGAAGGCCCGCTGCATACAGCAACTCGACCACAACTTGGTCACGCATCGCTCGGGGGTCGTCGAGTTCCACCGCAGTGTCGAGAAGGGTGGCTAGATCAGCAGCACCCACGACTTCAGGGAGTCGAGACCCCGATGAGGGGGCCGACAGCCGAGCAGCGGGATCCGAGCTGATCTGTCCACGTTCGTGGAGCCACGTGAACAGGCATCGCGCCGAGGCAACCTTCCGAGCCATCGTGGACTTCGCCAACCCGGCTCCAGCCAAGAACGCCATCCAGCGACGGAGGACGAGACGATCGACGTCGCTCGGGTCTCCGATGTTCTGCGTGGCGAGCCAGGCAACAAGGCCTCGTGCGTCCGAGAGGTACGCCCTCGAGGTCGCCGGCGCCCGACCACCCAGCCAAGCCTCAAAGGACACGAGGGAGAAGGGATCTTCAGGAGGGTCTTGAGTGGCAGTGCCGAGATTTCCTTCCATGCTCGCCACGCTAGGTCGCACACCGCCCCAAGGTTCGGAATGAGGTCGTCTAGTGTCGTTGAGAAGGACGAATTTGACGACGACACACACCCAAATCGCCACGTTCAACCATGGCCGTGACGACGATGTTTGGACCAGGGGCGATCAATGACAGACCGGATCCTTATTGTCGAGGACGATGAGCGGATCCGATCCTCGATGCGCCTGTCGTTCGAAGGCGAGGGCTACGACGTCGACGAGGCTGAAAGTGGCGAACAAGCGCTTGACCTCTTCCGGGAGTCACCCCAGGACCTCGTCCTCGTCGACTTGATGCTTCCAGGAATGGATGGCTTCGAATGTTGTCGGGCGCTTCGGAAAAATTCGGCAGTACCCATCATCATGGTGACTGCCCGAAATGACACACACGATGTCGTAGCCGGACTTGAGGCAGGTGCCGACGACTACGTCACCAAACCCTTTGTCCCCAAGGAGCTTGCCGCTCGGATGCGAGCCCTGCTCCGACGAGCTCGATCCGAGGACCACGACGGTCCGGCCATCCGACAATTCGGCGATTTCGAACTCATCCCCGACGAAGGTGTCCTCCGCCGAAGCGACGGCTCCGATGTCCACTGCACCAGAACCGAATTCCGACTGCTTTGTGAATTGGCCGCAAGCCCCAACAAAGTGCTCAGTCGAGAGCAGCTCCTCGAACGCGTCTGGGGCTACGACTATTTCGGAGACGGTCGGCTCGTTGATGTCCACATGCGGCGCCTTCGGACCAAGATCGAACAGGACCCCGCCCTCCCTGAGCACCTTCAGACCGTCCGAGGCATGGGCTACAAGCTTGTCCCCTGACGCGACCAGCGACCGAGGGGAGACTCTCGTCCCCTTCTACCGAAGGCTGGGGCACCTCGGTCTCCGCTCTCGCCTCATCGCCACCTTTGCCCTTGGGGCTCTCGTCCTCTCGGCGTCGATGGCCACCATCGCCTACCTCACCACGCGTCACTTCCTGATCGTTGAGCGTCAAGCGGCGGTCCTTCATCAGGCCTACGCCAACGCAGCCTTGCTCCGCGGGGCTCTGGCCAGCAAAGTCCCTCACATCGATGCCCAACTGTCATCGCTCGATACTGGGCGAGGGACGGCCTCGGTCCTGAATGTCGACGGCCGATGGTTCACCACCTCCCTCGCAGCGTCGCGCTCGACGTTGCCAGTTTCGCTCCGCCAGACTGTTCACGATGGGTCGGTCGGCACACTGGTCTCAAAGTCCATCACTGCCCCCTCGCTGGCAGTGGGCGTTCCCCTGCCAGCCGTTCACGCGTCGTATTTCCTGATCTACGACCTCACCGACCTGCAGCACACCCTCCGGATCCTGTTGGCTGCACTCGGAGCAGCAGCGACCGTCACCACCTTGCTCGGCGGGGCTCTCGGCCTCGCTGCGAGCCGGCGAGCCATGTCTCCCCTCACTGAGGTGTCCGACGCCGCCGTCTCGATCGCCGCTGGCGAGCTCGGCACGCGCCTCCCAATCGACACTCGGGATCCAGACCTCCTTGGCCTGACCACATCGTTCAACGCAATGGTTGACCAACTCGTGGCGCGCTTAGAACGCGATGCCCGTTTCACTTCCGACGTCAGTCACGAGCTGCGATCGCCGCTTACAACCCTTGCTGCATCACTCGAGGTCCTCGAGAGTCGGCGCGACGAGCTGCCCGATCGGGAGCGTCGGGCGATTGAACTCATGGCCGGTGACGTCCAACGATTCCAACGCCTGGTCGCCGACCTACTCGAAATCTCAAGAGCCGACGCCGAGGCCGACGAGTTGAACGTCGACAGCGTTGAGGCGGGCGAGCTCATTCGCCGCTCGGTCATCGCCGCCCAGCGAGTCATTCCCGGCGGGGAAGACCTCTCCGTCACGGTGACCCCGCAAGCGGAGCACGCCCGACTCTTGGCCGACAAGCGGCGAATCGAACGCATCATCACCAACCTGCTGGAGAACGCCGCCAACCATGCCGGCGGAGCATCAGAGGTGGCGGTCAGCGTGGTCGACGAATCAGTCGAGGTCTCCGTGACCGACCACGGTGCGGGGATCAGCCCCTCGGAGCGCTCCAAAGTCTTCGATCGCTTCTATCGAGGAACCGCTGCCGGTCGACGAGGGTCATCGGGGGGATCAGGCCTCGGTCTTGCCCTTGTGGCCGAACACGTCCGCCGCCATGGCGGAAGCGTCTTCGTGGAGGAAGGGCCGGGTGGGGTCGGTTCCCGCTTCACCGTACGGCTCCCTCTCGAGACTTCGGAGCCAGCATGAGGCGTCCCATCCTGATTGCCGCGGCAACGATGCTGAGTCTCGGTCTCGGTGCCTGTGGAATCCCCGTGGCCGATCAGGCCACTGTCGTGCCTCGTCAGAATGTTCCCTACCACCTCTTGTCACCGACAATTCCAACGTCGACCACCACGACGCAACCGGCCGCGGCCTACGTGACGGAGCGGATCTACCTCCTCCGAGGAGCGAGCGCAGTTCAAGTCAGAAGAGATGTGGCGGTCCCGGCCACGGTCACCGCGGTGCTCGGTGCCCTGCTCGCCGGTCCGACGGCGGCGGAGTCGTCTCTCGGGCTCACCACAGCCCTCCCCGTTGGCGTCTCGATCCTGTCAGTTGACCTTGTAGGCGAGCAGGCCATCATCAATCTCTCGAAGGCGATCAATAGAGTGAGTGGCGCCGAAGAGACCCAGGCCGTCGCTCAGATCGTCCTCACTGCAACGATGCAACCGGGAATCAGCAGCGTCCTGTTCCAGATCGAGGGACGGTCGATCAGTGTGCCGACCGGTGGAGGCGTGTCGACATCTGCCCCTGTCTCCGCCAGCGATTTCGCCTCCGTGCTGGCACCGACGCCAAGCACGACGCCAACTCCCTAGTCGGCGGGGATTGGTACCGGGGTCCGAGGGTGAACCTCGACATCACCGAGGTCAGCCCTTGGGGCTCCAGACCAGAGGTGTTCAAGGTCGTAAAAATCACGGGTCTCGTTGACGAAGACATGGATCACCACATCGCCGTAGTCCATGAGCACCCATGACGGCTCTCGGAGACCCTCGATGCGAATCGGTCCACGACCGAGCTCGCGCTTGGTTGCCTCTTCGATGATTTCCACGATCGACGCCACCTGCCGAGCGTTCCGTCCGGACGTGACAATGAAGTACTCAACCACGCTCAGGAGTTCGCCGACCTCAAGCGCGACGGTCTCCTCGGCGAGCTTCTCGCTTGCCGCTTGAGCGGCCACCCTGACGAGCGCGAGCGCTTCGAGGTCAGTAGCGCGAGTGGGTTCTGTGCTGGATGGCGACGTCGTCACAAGAACTAGCGCACCATCTCAAGGATGCCCGCTGCAGCTACAAGAGGAGCGAGGAGAATCAAGGCGCCAATACCGAGCCAGCGCCGGCGGGTCGTGAGGGCCACCGATCGAGCCGCTTGGTGACTCCGTCGACTGGGAAGAACGTGATGCGGCCTCCCGTGGGATGGCGCGCTCCCCACATCTCGCCGGGGCTTGTGCGTAGCTTTTTGTTGGATCTGGCGAGTGGACATCACCCTCAAGCGTACAGACCGCAGGCTTGGATATGACGAACCACCTCGGCAGGGACCAGATGATCGATCGCTCGGCCGGCGCTTACTGCGGCGCGAACAGCCGAACTTGACACGTCAAGCTCGTCACTTTCAAGTGCCACCGCCCTCCAGCCAGCCGGCAATTTGAGCGGGGATCCAGGTCGAGACATCACGGCAACCCGGACCTTGCCGCGAAGGTCCTCAGCGCGCTCCCACGAATCGAGAGTTCCGGCGAGGTCGGATCCAACGATGATCCATGGATCGATCACCTCCTCACGCACTCCCAAGATTTCGACGGTGTCGATGGTGAAGCTCGGCCCACCTCGATCGATCTCGAGCGCACACGCCTCGAGCCCTGGCTCAGATGCAACACACTCTGCGACCATCGCGAGGCGATCAGTAGCGGGCGACACCCTCCTCGATGGCGACTTTTGCCATGGGTCATTCGCAACCACCAAAAGAACTCGATCCAGACCGAGGGCCCTCTGGCAGCGCTTCGCCGCGGCCAAATGCCCGAAGTGAGGAGGGTCAAATGTTCCCCCGAAGATTCCAACCGTTGCGCTCACCGACTCGCTCAGCGTCCGCTGAGTGCTGCCACCACAGGAGCAAACGCTTCAATCTCTGCCTCGTGGAGAACGATGTAGCTAAAACCCCATCGCTCCCGTCGGGCTTCAAGCTTGTCAATGATTGATTCGACACTGCCGACAAGGCCCACCGGTGACTCTGCGATTTCCTCTGCTGGAAGCCCGAACAGGGCACTGAATTGCTCGTAGAGGGTCGCTTCATCATCGGTCACGGCAGCGAACATCGTCCACGCTTGGATCTCGGGAGCACTAGCCCGTCCCGCTGCCGCGGCCCTGATCCACTCAGCTCGCTCGTCGTAGCGTGCCGGAGCGGCCTGCGGCGCCATCTCAAGACCAATCTCGCCGGCCTTCAGGGACGGAACCACGCTGACGATGTCCGCCACGCTGGCCGCCAGCGTCAGGACTCGCTTTGACCCTCCTCCCAACACAAGTGGCGGACCACCAGGAGTGATGGGCATCGGGGTTTGGACGGCGTCAGTGATGTGATAGTGCGTGCCATCAAAGGTGCACCGGCCATCGTTGAAGAGTTGACGGAACACCTCGAGGGCCTCGATCAGCCGGTCGACTCGCACGCCAGGGCTGTCGTAGGCAATACCCGAGGACTCGTAGTCGGTCTTCATCCAGCCAGCACCGATGCCGAACTCATAGCGACCCTCGGTCAACAGGTCGAGGGTCGCCGCCTCCTTCGCAAGGACGAACGGGTGCCGGTAGTCATTGTCGAGGACCAGGGTGCCGACGTTCAAGGTGGTGGTCGCTTCGGCGGCCACTGCGCACGCGATCATCGGCGCCAATTGGTCGTCAAAGTGATCAGGGACGTAGAGGGTTGAGTAACCGAGATCCTCAACTTTCCGTGCCAGATCGTGCCACGCCTTCTTGGAGGGAGCGGTCGAGAGTTGAATAGCGAAGCGGAAGCGATGCATGACCCCGACTCTACGGCCTCTCGTGTGCGAAGACCCGTCCAAGAGGCCGTAGCATCGGGGAATGGCATCGACGAACGCCTCAATGCAGTGGCATCCAGGCTCATGGCGGGCGCTTCCCGCCGAGCAGCAACCTGTCTGGCCCGACCAAGCAGCGTTGAGCGATGCCGAGACCACGATTGCCGGGCTCCCTCCGATGGTCTTTGCTGGTGAGGCACGACGGCTCACGTCGCTCCTCGCCGAGGTCGCCCACGGACGGGCCTTCCTTCTTCAAGCGGGTGACTGTGCGGAGTCGTTTGACGCTTCCTCGGCGGATCAGATTCGAGACAAACTCAAGGTGATCCTTCAGATGGCCGTCGCTCTCACCTACGCCGCCGGCGTCCCTGTGGTCAAGGTCGGTCGCATCGCAGGACAGTTCGCCAAGCCTCGATCAAGCGCCACGGAGACCCGCGAAGGAGTCGAGCTCGACTCCTTCCGAGGGCACATCGTCAATAGCGAGGACTTCACCCCTCAAGCGCGACGACCCGATCCGCAGCGGATGCTCGACGCCTACCAAACATCCGTGGCCACGCTTAATCTCCTGCGAGCCTTCACCAAGGGCGGGTTTGCCGATCTCTCTCAAGTTCATGCCTGGAACCAAGAGTTCGTTGCCACATCAAGTGAAGGGCAACGCTACGAGCAGGTAGCCGGAGAAATCGATCGAGCACTGAACTTCATGGCAGCGTGCGGCATCGACCTCGAAGCCGAGGGATCCCTGCACGAGGTTGACTTCTTCACGAGTCACGAGGCGCTGATCCTCCCCTACGAGGAGGCGCTCACCAGGAAGGATTCGATCACCGGCGATTACTACGACTGCTCGGCACACATGCTGTGGATCGGCGATCGCACCCGACAGATCGATGGGGCACATGTCGAGTTCCTCTCGGGCGTTGAAAACCCCATCGGCCTCAAGGTCGGCCCTTCGGCTGCCCCCGAGGACATCGTGGCTCTGTGCGATGCGCTGGACCCGTCAATGACGCCGGGGCGCCTCACGCTGATCACTCGGTTCGGAGCAGGCAAAGTCGCAGCTCACTTACCTGAGCTCATCGACGCGGTCGGCGCGTCAGGGCATCCGGTCATTTGGGCCTGCGACCCAATGCATGGGAATACCTTCACCTCCGGGAGCGGTCACAAGACTCGGCGATTCGATGACATCGTGACTGAGATCAGCGAATTCTTCGCAGTCCACCGCTCCATGGGGACCTGGCCTGGCGGTGTGCATATTGAACTCACCGGCGACAACGTGACCGAGTGTCTCGGCGGTTCTTCGACCATCGTCGAAGGAGACCTCGGGGTGAACTACACGACGATCTGCGACCCTCGCCTCAACGCTCGCCAGGCGCTCGACTTGGCGTTCCAGGTCGCCGAGCTTCTTCGATCCTGATCAGCAAAGCCCCAGATCCTCAGTCAGGAACTCCCGCGGCGTCGTTGAATCGATGGAGCTTCCAACCCGTGGCGGAGATCTCCCACTCGGTCAGCGATGCGTGCCGAGTCGGAAGACGGAGCCGCCGGTGTGCGGCACCCTCCGGTGAACCAATCAGGTGGCGAATGATTGTGGCCTCGATCACCCCGGCGTGGGTGGCGACGACGAGACGCTGCCCGCGGTGACGCTGTGCGAGGACTTCGATGCCGCGAGTGGCTCGATCCACGAACCCGCTCCAGCCTTCCCCTCCTGGACTCAGGGGCGTCGATGGATCGACCTCCCAGTCGGGGACGGTGTAGCGATTGGTGTAGTCGGCCCACACCATTCCATCGGCCTCACCGGGATGCAGCTCACAGAGGTCGCAGTCACGCTCGATGGCATTGGTCTCGATACCAAGGGCGGGTGCCAGGATCAAGGCGGTCTCGTACGCCCGAGGGAGAAGCGAGGCCACCAGGACGTCGCAGGTGGCCAATTCGCCCGATGCCTCAAGTCGGGTTGCCATACCCGCCACCTGGGAACGCCCGAGATCCGTCAGTCCGACGCATCCCTCATGACCTCCGATACGCCCCGAAACGTTCACGACACCCTGTCCGTGACGGACGAGGATGACGCGTGTGGCGTCAGGATCGGGCTGCGACGTCGTGCGGATCCCGGCGGGCGGGTTGGCGTCGCTCACGCCAACTCGCCGACGAACTTCTCCAACTGGCGCAACGTCCGGACTTCGACGACTCGGTCGCAGTACTTGGCGTACTCACCGACGATCGAGTCTCCTGAGCCCCAGTAGGAAGAGGGCTCAGGGTTCAACCAGTAGACATGGCGCGCCTTTGCTTGGAGGTCGGCCACAACCCATGCTTCCGACGCGTGGTAATTGTTGCGGGCGTCTCCGAGGATCAGCACGCTGGTGCGTGAGTTGATCTCGTCGCCCCAGCGCTCATGGAACGCCCCGAAGGCGTGTCCGTAGTCCGAGTGGCCGTCAACCCAAATCACGTCGGCCTCAGTGTTGATCCGATGCACTGCAGCACCGGGGTCCTCAGCGTGTTCGAACAGTCGGGTGACCTCGTCGATACCGTCCACAAAGACAAAGGCTCGAACCTTGGAGAATTGCGAGCTGATGGCGTACACGAGGTGGAGCGTGAACCTAGCAAACGAGGCAACCGAGCCTGAGATGTCGGCAATGACCACGATCTCAGGCTTCGCTGGTCTCGGGTGCCGATACCGCGGATCGATCGGAACACCACCGGTCGACAGTGATCTGCGAACCGTCTGACGGAAGTCAAGGGGTCCCTTGCGACCATGGCGGCGCTTTCGAGTCAGGCGGACAGCGAGCTTGCGACTCAGCGGGCCGAGGGCGCGCTGGAGCTGAGCCATCTCATCTTTGGTGGCATGCATGACATCGATATCCTCGGGCAGTGGCTTGCGAACCGAGCGAGCGAGTGCCTCAGCACCACGATCTTCTACGAGGCGCCTCCGAATTTCCGCCTCAATCGCCTTCTTCATCCCGTCAATGCGCGCACCGAGCTCGTCGTCGGCAAGCCGCTCTTCGAGTGCGTTCTTCATGCCACCTTGATCACGCTGCTCCGCCAGAAGGCGTTCCTTCACCGCCTCGAGGTCAAGATTCCTCAGCGTACGATAGAGGTAGTACGTGCCGCCGACCGGACGCCCTGGCTCCATGCCGCCGTAGCGCTGCACTGCTTCTCGCGCCACCATCGATCGCAGTTCACCATCGTTGTTCCGAATGGCCCGATCCAGAAGCTGCGCCAACTCCTCGGCGGACATGGTGCCTCCCCCGCCGCCAGAGCCTGTCGCCTTCCCAGAACCCTTCAGTCCAGAGTTTCGGCTTTCCTCCTCGGACTCCTCGTCGGACTCGTCTCCATCAGATTCGTCATTGGCCTCATCCCCCAAGCCGGCGCGATCAGCGAAATAGACCTCAAAGGCCGTATCAAACACACCCCGGTGGTCCTCAGACTTGACCAAGGTCGCTCGCAGGGCCGACTTGAAGGTGGACCGATCACCCAGATCAATCTCAGCCATCGCAGCCGCAGCATCGACGTGCTCAGTGAGTGACACCGGGATGCCTGCCGTTCGAAGCTCAACGATGAACGTGTTCAGGACGTCGAGCATCGAGAGTTCCTCAGCGCTTTGTCCGGAGCAGCTCGGCCCGGGCTCGCTCGATATCGGTCTGGTACTTCAGCAAAATGTGGAGCGTTTCGGCTGCATCGTTCTCGTCGATCGTCGTCTTGCCCAACACCACCAAGGTGCGCGCCCAGTCGATGGTCTCTGAAACTGATGGCGCCTTGCGCAGTTCCATCTCGCGCAGCGACCGGACGATCCGTGCCACCTGTTCGGCGAGCTCGGTAGAGATTCCCGGCACCCTGGTCTCGACAATGAGTCGCTCCCGCTCGACACTCGGGTAGCCGACGTGAAGGAACAAACAACGCCTCTTCAGAGCTTCGGACAACTCGCGGGTGTTGTTCGAGGTGAGAAAGACCATCGGCACCTGGTTTGCCGTGACTGTTCCGAGCTCGGGGATCGATACCTGGTACTCGGACAGCACCTCAAGCATGAGTGCCTCAGTCTCAAGCTCGACCCGGTCCACCTCGTCGATCAGAAGCACTACGGGGTCCTTGGCCCGGATCGCTTCGAGGAGCGGGCGAGTCAGGAGGAAGTCTTCGTCGAAGATGTTCTCCTCCATCTGCGCCCAGTCCGTGACATCCCCACTGACCTGGCTGGCTTGGATGCGAAGCAGTTGCTTGCGGTAGTTCCACTCGTAAAGGGCCTTGGACTCATCGAGCCCCTCGTAGCACTGGAGTCGAATCAGTCGAGCACCAGTGATCTCAGCCACCGACTTTGCTAACTGGGTCTTCCCGGTCCCCGCCGGCCCCTCGACGAGGATCGGCTTCGCCAGCCGGTCGCCGAGGAACACTGTTGATGCGATGGCCTCATCGGCCAGGTAGTCCACTCCAGCGAGCCGGTCGTTCACCTCAGCGGGACTAGCAAAGCGCCCCGTCGTCGTGCCCTCGATGGTCATACCCGGACCTGCCCTTCTCCTCTGATCACCCAACGGACGCTGGTGAGCGCCTCGAGACCCATCGGGCCCCGTGCGTGAAGTTTCTGTGTCGAAATTCCAACTTCGGCCCCGAGGCCGAGTTCGCCCCCATCGACGAATCTCGTCGAGGCGTTGAGAACCACCGCAGCAGCGTCGACCTCTGAGAGGAAACGCTCGGCTGAGGTGACGTCGGATGTCACGATTGCTTCTGTGTGGCCTGAACCGTTCTTGGCAATGTGAGCCATCGCCTCATCGAGCGTGTCGACCACCTTGACCGAAGCAATCAGGTCAAGGAACTCGGTGCGGAAGTCCGCTTCATCAGCGGGTTCGACACGCTGAGAAAGCGCCTGCGCTCGGTCACAGCCGAGGAGCCGTACCTCGGGCATCACCACTGCCAGACGGTCAAGGACGGCATGCGCCACTGAAGCATGGAGAACAAGAGATTCCATGGCGTTGCAGACGCCCGGGCGCTGCGTCTTGGCGTTCACGATGATCGCACAGGCCATCTCAAGATCGGCAGATTCGTCGACGAAGACGTGACAGTTCCCGTCGCCATCGAGGACGTAGGGAACGGTGGCGTGCTCAAGCATTGATGAGATGAGCGACGGGCCACCTCTCGGGATCAAGACATCGAGGATTCCTCGGAGCTGCATGAACTCCACCGCCGTGGCGTGGGATGTGTCCTCAACGAGGGCGACCCCCTCCCCCGGGAGGCCCACTGCTTCGAGGCCCTCTTGCAAAGCAGCCACGATGGCCTGATTCGATCGAAGCGAACTCGATGACCCCCGAAGGAACGCGGCGTTGCCTGAACGGATACAGAGGCCTGCTGCATCACTCGTCACATTGGGGCGGTTCTCGTAGATGACGCCGACCACGCCAAGAGGAGCGCGGACCCTGCTGACGGCAAGGCCGTTTGGCCTGACGGAGCCGTCCAGGACCGCCCCCAACGGGTCAGGCATCTGCGCTACTGCCTCGAGTCCGGAGGCCATGGCCTCGACCCGACCTGCATCCAACTGGAGTCGATCGATCGCCGTGGACGTCAATCCGGCTGAATGAGCGGCATCTAGGTCAGCGCTATTCGCCTCAAGAACTTGCACAGAGTGACGGCGCAGAGCGGCCGCCGCTTCGACCAGGGCTGCCGCCCGCATCGCCCCCGAGGCTCGACCAATTGACCGAGAGGCCTTAGCCACACGTGCTCCAAGGAGCGCTAGATCAGGGGTGGTCACAACGAGAATCGTACCAAGACTCAGATGGTCTCTGGCCCTTGGCCCACAAGGACAGCGAGGTCGTCGCGATGGACACATACGCCATTCTCCGGCTGCGTTCCCCCCGAGAGGCTCTGCGTCACTTGAGCTGACGAGGTCCGGCACAGGCCCTTGGCGACCAACGATCCATCCGGGCCAACAATCTCGACCGGGTCACCCTCTGCGAAGGTCCCGGACACCCCGGTGACACCTCGGGCGAGGAGTGAACCTTGCTTCGCGACAAGGGCCTCAACCGCTCCGGCATCGATCGAAAGGGTCCCTCGGGAACCGACAGCGAAAGCGATCCAAAGCTTGCGCGCGCTCAATTGAGAGCGTTGAGCCCGAAAGGTGGTGCCGATCGACGCTGATCCATCAGCGATGGTGGCCAACACGCCAGCCTCATGAGCGGGGGCGATCACTGCCTCAACGCCAGACCACGTGGCGATCCGTGCTGCTGCAAGCTTCGACGCCATGCCACCCGAGCCAACCTCGCCGGGACCGCCAGCGATGGCGTCATGGGACCGGTCAATCTCGGTTACTTCTTCGATCAGTGAGGCATGGGCGTCGAGACGGGGGTCCGCAGTGAGCAGGCCCGGCGCATCGGTGAGCATGACCAGCCGCTCCGCCCCGACGAGGTGTGCCACGAGCGCTGCTAGCCGGTCATTGTCCCCGAAACGAATCTCGTCATCAGCGACGGCATCGTTTTCGTTCACGATCGGGATGACACCGAGTACCAGCAGCTGATCGAGAGTCTGTCGGGCGTGCAAATATTGCTGACGGTGAGCAAAGTCGAGAGGCGCCAACAGAACCTGGCCAACCGTTCGGCCGAGCACCTCAAAGCACTCGGACCACACTGACATCAGTCGATGCTGACCCACCGCAGAGACGGCCTGAAGCACCGACGTCTCAGAGGGCCGCGGCCCGCCGTTCCCAATTGCCGCCCATCCGGCAGCAACGGCTCCGGAACTCACCACGACAACGTCGGATCCCGCCTCGTTCATCTCCGAGATCTCGGCGGCGAGGCGAGCCAGCAGAGCGACCGCCGGGAAGCCATCCGCCGTCGTCACCGACGACGAGCCAATCTTTACGACGGTCCTGGGCCGAGCGAGGCTCACTGCGCAGGTCGCTTCCTCTTCGGTCTCCGAGGGAGCTCGGCAGGGTTGAGCCCTTCGGTCGCCTGACCGCGCCACCACGAGAACTCCAGGTCACCGACAACCACCGTGTCGCCTTCGTGGATTCCCGCCCGACTAAGGAGGCGGTCGACTCCAAGGCGCTCAAGGCGCTTGACTGCCTCGTCGAGCGCCCCGTCGTCGGTGAGTGTAGAAAATCGAACCGCTCGCTGCGCTGCGCGGCCAAGGACGTGGAAGCTGCCATCATCCATCCTGGCCACGTGCACCACCTGCTCGGCTGGGCGGTGGATCCGAATTTCCGTATCGACCTGAGTGACCTCAGCCCGACGGGCCTCGAAGACCAGCGTGCCGAGACGACCAATCATGTCGTCGAGACCAACCCGAGTGACCGCCGAGATGACCATGTCCATTGATGAATCAGCGGCATCATCGTCAGCGAGATCTGCTCGTGAACCAACCACGAGGCGAGGCCTGTCAAGGAGCTCGGGGCGATACTCGCCGAGCTCATGGAGAAGTGTCT
>JBAXAR010000052.1:0-14566 GCA_037142475.1 Actinomycetes bacterium | reverse complement strand
AAGTCCTCAATCGAGGCGACGAACGTGCTCTCGAGTTCCTCGAAGATGGCCAAGTCGCGCGCCAAACCCCAGATCAACTCGACGTCAGCATCGCTGGCATCGCGAACCTTGATGTCAGAACTCACCGGTTTCTGTTGGCCGCCGAAATGACCGCGTGCAGTGAGGCATCAAGGATCGATGAATCAATTCCCACACCCCACCAGGTCGCTCCATCGGGCCCCGTGACTTCCACGTAGGCGACGGCCGCAGCGGAGGACCCCGGGTGCAGCGCGTGCTGTGAGTAATCCTTCACCTCAAGGTTCGTCCCAATCGACTCTCGCAAACCATTCAGGATTGCGTCGATCGGGCCGTTGCCTTCACCCTTGATCGTCATGTGGTCACCATCGACCTCAAGTTGGGCGATCACTATTGTCCGCCCTCCGCCCGTGGTCACCTCGCTCGACAAGAGTCGAATTGCGGCATCCGGCGAGAGGTACACATCCTGGAAAAGGCTCCAGATCTCGTCTGGCTTGATCTCTGTCCCTGTGGCCTCTGTGATTGTCTGGACAGAACGTGAGAACTCGACCTGAAGCGGCCGAGGAAGCTGAAGGCCATGCTCGATATCGAGCAGGTAGGCGACGCCACCCTTGCCGGACTGGCTGTTCACGCGAATGATTGCTTCGTAATCGCGGCCGGTGTGCTTCGGGTCGATAGGGAGATACGGCACTTCCCATGTTCGATAGTCCGAGCCGATATCAGCCATGCCCTTCTTGATCGCATCTTGGTGAGAGCCCGAGAAGGCCGTGTAGACCAGATCCCCTGCATAAGGGTGCCGTGGATGGACCGGAAGCCTGGTGGCGTACTCCGAGATCCTGCGGACTTTCTCGATGTCACCGATGTCGAGTTCTGGGTCAACGCCTTGGGCAAAAAGGTTGAGGGCGAGGGTAACGATGTCGACATTTCCCGTCCGCTCCCCGTTTCCAAACAGCGTGCCTTCGATCCGATCAGCACCAGCAAGGACACCCAATTCGGCTGCGGCGACCCCGGTGCCTCGGTCGTTGTGTGGGTGAAGGCTCAGAACCACGGACTCACGATCCTTGATCGTGCGGCTGAACCACTCGATGACATCGGCATAGAGGTTGGGTGTGTAGTGCTCGACCGTGGCAGGAAGATTCAAGATGATGGGGCGTTCGGCCGTGGGCTTGATGACGTCCATCACCGCTTCACAAATCTCGATCGCATACTCCGGCTCGGTCCCCGTGAAGCTCTCTGGCGAGTACTCGTAGAGGATCTGCGTTTCGGGTACCGACGCCTCAAGCTCAACGCAGAGCCGTGCTGCCTCGGTGGCGATATCGATGATGCCTTGCCGCTCGAGCCCAAAGACCACTCGCCGCTGCAGGGTCGAGGTGGAGTTATAGAAGTGAACGATGACGTTCTTGGCGCCGCGAATGGACTCATACGTTCGCCGGATGAGGTCTTCGCGACACTGAACGAGGACCTGGATCGTCACATCAGCGGGAATTCTGTCTTCCTCGATGATCTGGCGCATGAAATCGAAGTCCGTCTGCGAAGCAGAAGGGAACCCAACCTCAATCTCCTTGAAGCCCATCTCGACCAGCAGGTCGAAGAGGGCCATCTTGCGCGCAGGATCCATTGGATCGATGAGGGCTTGATTGCCATCACGAAGGTCAACGCTGCACCACCGCGGTGCTTCGGTGAGGCGCTGGCCGGGCCACGTCCGGTCCGAGAGATCGAGCGGGACAATGGGTTGGTAGAGCTCATGGGGCATCGCCCCCTTTATCTGTCGCATCGCTTGTGTCATGGCCATCGCTCTCTATCGTCTCTCACGGCGGAGTCTGAATGCATCGTGCTGACATTGCGTCCAACAAAAAACCTCCTGGCCGCGAGGGGTCAGGAGGCAACATGACGAACGCTTTGTGGCGTTCGCCGCTAGGAAAGCAGCAGGTGATGAAACAATCTCACGCCCTCATTATACCGGGCGGAGACAGATCAGTCCTGCCACACCGCCTCTGCCTCGTGGATCCTGCCAGCGCAGGCTCGAACCGTCGTGCGATCAGCCTACGATGGGCGTATGGCACGCACCATCAGACTCGCCGCTCTTCTGGCCCTCATCGCCGTCGTTACCCTCATCGTCGTCAATCTCAGGTCTTCTCGTGCCCCCCGAGCAGAACTCGGAGGGAGTGGGGCGCTTCCCGGGAGTTTTGACACCTGGCCCGACGTGCCGATCAAGAAGGTGGCCTGACGCCCCTAGAGGCTGATGCGGTGCAACTCGACGATGCCGTCGCTGTTGCGAAGGTCCTCAAGAACAGGATCTGAGACCGCCACGTCAGTCGAGAGCACCATGAGCGCCGTGGCGTCATCGTTGCTCGGCCCCACCGCCATCGAAGAGATGGAGATCCCAGCGGCCCCAAGGCACTGACCGACGACGCCGATCATGCCTGGGCGATCGGCATTTCGGACCACGATCATGTGTGGTGCCGGAGGAACCTCGACCACATGGTCGTCAACGTTGACGACCCGAGGCTCGATCTTGGTCCCCACGCCCGCCAACGTTCCCGCCACGCTGTGCTGGTCCGACCGAATGGTGATGAGGTTGACGTAGTCGTGGCTTGTGATCGAGGAGATCTCCGAGATCTCAAGTCCTCTGGACTCGGCCAGCGCAGGAGCGTTGACATACGAGACGGGCTCATCGGTGGTCGAGGCAAAGAACCCCTTCAAAATCGAGAGCGTGAGGATTGATGTTCCGGAACCAGCAAGGCCACCGTGGTACCCAATCTCAACCTTCGTTGGACCCGATTCGTGCAACCCGCCGAAGAAGCGTCCCAACTGCTCAGCAAGACCCATGAACGGACGAACCGCCTCGGAGACCTCGCCAGCAGCCACGTTGACGGCAAATGGGACAAAATCCCCAGCCAGGGCAAGCTCAACCTGCTCGGCGATGGTGATGCCCGCCTTGTCCTGAGCTTCGACAGTCGATGCACCAAGGTGCGGAGCGACGATCACGCTCTCGAGACCAAAGAGCGGTGATTCCGTCGTCGGCTCCTTCTCGAACACGTCCAAGCCAGCGCCCTGCACGTGGCCGGAGATCACGGCATCGGCGAGATCCTGCTCGACGATGATCCCACCACGTGCTGTGTTGATGATCCGGATCCCCGCCTTGGCCTTGGCCAGCATGGCGGCATCGATGAGGCCGATGGTCTCTTTGTTCTTGGGCAGGTGCACCGTGATGAAGTCAGAACAACCCATGACTTCTTCAAGGCCCATGAGCTCGACACCCATGTGGCGTGCCCGGTCTTCAGAGACGAACGGGTCGTACGCCACGAGGTGCATGCCGAAGGCCAATGCCCGCTGCGCCACGAGGGCACCGACGCGGCCAAGGCCGATGACGCCGAGCGTCTTGCCGTAGAGCTCGACCCCTTCCCACTTCGAGCGCTCCCATTTCCCGGCAACGAGGGCTGCATGGGCCTGGGGCACGTTCCGAGCCTGAGCCAAGAGCAGGGCCATCGCCTGCTCGGCTGCGGAAAGGATGTTCGACTGCGGTGCGTTGACGACCATGACGCCGCGCTCGGTCGCCTTGGCCACATCGACGTTGTCGAGCCCAATCCCAGCACGCCCGACGACGATCAGATCAGTGCCCGCCTCGAGGACCTCTGCGGTCACGTTCGTCGCCGAACGGATGATCAGGGCATGCGCCCCCACGATGGCGCCAACGAGTTCCTCTGGGCTCAAGCCGAGCTGGATGTCGACCTCATGGCCGGCCGCTTCGAGGCGGTCGAGGCCAGGCTGCGCAATCTTTTCTGTAACGAGTACTCGTGACACGAGGCTCCTTGGGGTGTGGTGGTTGGGTAGGGGGGGCTTCTCAAGAATAGGGATTCAGGACGCGTCAGCGATCAGGCTGGTCAGTCGTCCGATGCCTTCGGCGAGATCGTCATCACCGAGCGCGTACGACAGACGAAGGTGACCGGGTGCCCCGAAGGCCTCGCCAGGAACGAGCGCCACCTTGACCTCGTCGATGATGATCTCCGCCAGTTCAGCGCTTGTCGATGCGACTCGACCTCTCATTGACCGGCCGAGAAGGCCCGAGACGTTGGGAAAGCAGTAGAACGCCCCCAAGGGCAGCGCGCAGGTAATCCCGTCGATGGCATTCAGGCCGGCGTGCATGGCCCGACGTCGGCGGTCAAACGCCGTGCGCATCTCAGCCACTGCGTCGAGGTCACCAGAGACCGCTGCGATCGCGGCTCGCTGTGGCACGTTCGAAACATTCGAGGTGATCTGGGATTGGAGATTGGTCGCCGCGGCGATGACGTCCTCAGGACCGATCATCCATCCAACGCGCCAGCCCGTCATCGCGTAAGTCTTCGCAACACCGTTGACGACGATGAAACGATCACCCAGGGCGGCCACCCTTGCTGGCAACGAGAGCAGGGGGACCCCGTCATAGGTCAGGTGTTCGTAGATCTCGTCAGCCAAGACCCAGATGCGGTGCTCTGCCGCCCAGGCTCCGATGGCGTCGATCTCCTCAGCCGAGTACACAGAACCAGTCGGGTTCGATGGCGAGACGAACAGCAAGACCTTGGTCGCAGAAGTACGCGCTGCCTCGAGCTGATCAACCGTGACCTTGAAATCCGTTGTTTCGTCAGTATCGATGATGACCGGGACCGCTCCGACGAGAGCCGCTGACTCTGGATAGGTCGTCCAGTAGGGGGCGGGGATGATCACTTCGTCGCCAGGGTCAAGGATGGCGGCGAAGGCATTGGCAATCGCGTGTTTGCCGCCATTGGTGATCAGAACCTGACTTGCAGACACCGAAAGGCCTGAGTCACGAAGCGTCTTGTCGGCGACGGCACTCCGTAGTTCGGGCAGTCCTGCAGCAGGTGTGTAGCGATGGTTCTTCGGGTCGCGACAAGCTTCGACAGCGGCGTCAACAATGGCCGAGGGGGTCGGAAAGTCGGGCTCCCCCGCACCGAAGCCGATAACACTCTCGCCTGCGGCTTTCAGGGCTTTCGCCCGGGCGTCAACGGCCAACGTGGCCGACGGTTGCAGGGCTGAGAGTCGAGCTGAGACTCGACGAGATGAGGCGTTGTCCAGAGAGGTCTCCACGAGTGCCATGATTCCACACGTGACTGACCCACTCGACATCCGTATCCCGCAAGAGTTCATGCCAAGCGATGGCCGGTTCGGCGCAGGGCCTTCGAAGGTCCGCTCCGAGCAGATTGCCGCTCTCGCCCTCGACGCGCCCACCTACATGGGCACCAGCCACCGCCAAGCGACCGTGAAGTCAATGGTGGGCCGGGTCCGCGGCGGCCTGAGCGACCTGTTCTCACTGCCTGATGGCTACGAGGTCCTCCTCGGCAACGGCGGAACGACCTGTTTCTGGGATGCCGCCACCTTTGGCCTCATCGAAAACAAGAGCCAGCACCTCCACTTCGGAGAGTTCTCCTCGAAGTTCGCCACCGCTGCCAAGGATGCCCCGCACCTTGGTGATCCGGAGGTCATCAAAACTGAGCCGGGGACGCATCCTCTCCCCATCGCCAACCCCAACGTCGATCTCTACGCCCTCACGCACAACGAGACGTCGACCGGCGTGGCCATGACAATCAAGCGACCAGTTGGCGCCGCTCTGCCGGCAGACGGGGGTGGCTTGGTTGCCGTCGACGCCACGTCAGCCGCTGGAGGACTGCGTGTCGACCCCAACGAGTTCGATTGCTACTACTTCGCGCCACAGAAGTCCTTCGCCTCAGACGGAGGGCTGTGGCTCGCCCTCTGCTCTCCAGCCGCGGTCGAGCGGATCGAACGGATCAGCGCATCGGGTCGATGGGTACCCGCCTTCTTCGACCTGAAGATTGCACTGGACAACTCCCGACTCGATCAGACCTACAACACCCCCGCTCTGGCGACAATCCACATGCTGGCCAATCAGGTCGAATGGATGAACGCCAACGGAGGCCTCGAGTTTGCCGCTGGACGAAGCGACCGTTCGGCCGAGATCCTCTACACCTGGGCCGAGCAGAGCGGATTCGCTCGTCCCTTCGTCGAGATCACCGAACAGCGAAGCCATGTGATCGGAACGATCGACTTCGTCGACGCCATCGATGCGACGATGGTCGCCAAGATCCTTCGCGCCAATGGCATCGTCGACACTGAGCCGTACCGCAAGCTCGGCCGAAACCAGTTGCGGATTGCGATGTTCCCCGCCATCGACCCAGAGGACGTCGCCGCCCTCTGCGGTGCGATCACCTACATCGTCGGTGCCCTGGCCTAGGTCACCACGCGAGACTGCCCGCACCATGTGGCGCGGGCAGTCTCGAGGTTCGTTGTTGGTGGCCTGATCAGCCTCCGGAGATGTCCTCGACGCGCTGCTTGCCTTCGGAGATGAAGGGCATCATGTCGCGCAGTTCGGCACCGATCGACTCAATCTGGTGGACCTTGCCCTCGGCCTGAAGGCGCTGGTATTCGCCACGTCCATTGCGGTTCTCCGCAATCCACTCCTCAGCAAAGGTTCCGTCCTGGATCTCACCAAGGATGACCTTCATCTGCTCCTTGACCTGAGGGGTGATCACCCGGGGTCCTCGAGTCAGATCGCCATATTCGGCGGTGTCAGAGATCGAGTACCGCATACCGGCGATGCCCTGTTCGTACATGAGGTCAACGATGAGCTTGAGCTCGTGAAGGCACTCGAAGTACGCGCTTTCCGGCTGGTAACCAGCCTCGACGAGGGTCTCGAACCCAGCGGTGACCAGAGCGGTGACGCCACCACAGAGGACAACCTGCTCGCCAAAGAGGTCCGTTTCGGTCTCCTCGGTAAACGTCGTGTCAAGCACACCCGCCCTCGTGCCGCCATTGGCGTGGGCATACGAGAGTGCAAGGGCGTGGGCGTTGCCTGTGGCGTCCTGATGAACAGCGACGAGCGACGGCACACCGCCACCCTCGGCGTAGGTACGACGAACGAGGTGGCCCGGCCCCTTTGGCGCGACCATGGTGACGTCCACGCCTGCGGGCGGGACAATCTGGCCGAATCGGATGTTGAAACCGTGGGCGAACATCAACATGTCGCCGTCCTTGAGGTTTGGCTCGATCGACGCCTCGTAGACCGCCTTCTGCTCGGTGTCCGGCACCAGCATCATGATGACGTCAGCTTCGGCAGCGGCCTCGGATGGGCTCATGACTTTGAGGCCCGCCTCTGATGCCTTCTTGGCTGATCCTGAGCCCTCACGCAGGCCCACCCGAACGTCAACGCCCGACTCAGACAGGTTCAGCGCGTGTGCGTGACCCTGAGATCCGTAGCCGATGATTGCCACCTTCCGGGACTCGATGAGAGAGGGATTTGCGTCCTTCTCGTAATACAGGGTGGCCATGGTGGAACTCTCCTTGCGGTCTAGGTACTGGGGATTCGTGAATGAACGTGTCGATGGGGCGCTGATCCGAAGATCAGGCCGGAGGAGTGAGTCTAGGCAGCGCGACGCGCCCCGTCCTCTGCACCTCGATCTGGGCATGAAGTTCGCGAAGCGAGGCCTCGAACTGATCGATAGCCACCGGAGCACTTGCCAACGAGATCGTCACTGCCGTTGCGGAGAAGTCGATGACCGCCGCACCTGCGTAAGCGACGAGCTTGAGGATGTCCCCCCGGTTGCTTTCGTCGAGGGGAACGGTGGCCAGCAGCAACTCGCGCTCAACTGACTGCTCCCGAGTCAAGTGACGGATATCCACCACGTTGATCAGCTTGTTCAACTGGCCGACGACCTGCTCGATCGGTGCTGACTCCGCATCGACGACGATGGTGAATCGACTAAAGCGGTCGTCAGCGCCGGTCGGCGCGACGGTGAGCGAGGTGATGTTGAACCCCCGGCGAGAGAACAGGCCGGCGACGCGTGACAGCACCCCGGCCTTGTTCTCGACGAGAACCGACAGCACGTGCTCAGTCACACGATCGACTCCAGCGTTGCCGGCGAATGGTTCCGGCGTCATCGTTCACTCCTCTGCTGGCTCGGGTGGACCACCACGTCGCTGTTGGAAGCACCGGCAGGAACCATCGGGAACACCTTCTCTGAGGCGTCCGTCCGGAAGTCCACCACCACGGGTCGATCGTCGATGGAGTTTGCCTTCTCGATGGCAGGCACCACGTCCTCAGGAGAGTCGACCCTGATGCCGACGCAGCCCATTGCCTCGGCCCACATCACGTAGTCAGGGAGATCAGGACTCAGGTAGACCTCGGAGTAGCGCTCCTCGTAGAACATCTCTTGCCACTGTCGAACCATGCCAAGGTACGAGTTGTTGAGGATCGCCACCTTGATCGGGATCTGCTCGGTACGCGCCGTGACCAGCTCCTGGGCCGTCATCTGGAAGCAGCCGTCGCCGTCGATGGCCCACACCGTCCGGTCGGGCTTGCCCGCCTTGGCACCGATGGCGGCAGGGACGGCGAAGCCCATGGTGCCAGCGCCGCCCGAGTTGATCCACGTGTACGGGTGTTCGAAGCGCCAATGCTGAGCCGCCCACATCTGGTGTTGCCCCACACCAGCCGCCACGATGGTGTCCTCTGGGCTGTGAGCCCACAGCTCTTCGACCACGCCCTGAGGCTTGAGCAAACCACCCGGCTCTGCTGGGTCGAAGGCCAGCGGGTGGCGCTCCTGCCATCCATGAAGCTGGTCCCACCATGTAGTCAGATCCGCCCGCTCAAGGCCTGCGGACGCTGCCGAGAGCCCGGCGATGATCGAGGCACAGTCTCCGTGGATCCCGACGTCGGGCTTGCGGACCTTGCCAAGCTCAGCGGGGTCGATGTCGACGTGGACGATCTTGGCCTTCGGCGCAAACGCATCGATCTTTCCAGTCACACGGTCATCAAATCGAGCGCCGAGTGAGACGAGAAGGTCGGCCTCTTGCATGGCGGTGATGGCAGTAAAGGTTCCGTGCATCCCCGGCATCCCGAGGCACTGCGGGTGAGAGTCTGGAAGTGCACCGCGAGCCATGAGCGTGGTCACCACGGGGGCGCCGGTGAGCTCGACAAGCTGACGGAGGACCTCCGAGGCTCGTGCTTTCAGCACGCCGCCACCGACGTAGAGAACCGGTCGCTCAGCGGAGGCGAGCAGCGCTGCGGCGCGGCCGATAGCTTCCGGGTCACCTTCGGTGGTGGGCTGATAGCCCGGAAGGTCCAGCTCGGAGGGGTGGGGTGGTGCGCTCCACTCAACGTCCATCTGGCCGATGTCTTTGGGAAAGTCGACCAGAACGGGCCCTGGTCGCCCAGTGGTGGCCACGTGGAATGCCTCGGCGATGACTTCGCTGATCTCGCGAGGGTCCTTGATCAACCAGTTATGCTTCGTGATCCCCATCGTGATCCCGGTGATGTCGCACTCTTGGAACGCGTCGGTCCCGATTGACCCTGTTTGAACCTGTCCGGTGATCACCACGAGCGGGGTGGAGTCCATGTGGGCGTTGGCGATAGGCGTCACGATGTTGGTCGCCCCAGGGCCAGAGGTGACCATGGCAACGCCAGGTCGACCAGTCGCCTGTGCGTAGCCCTCGGCCATGTGCCCCGCACCCTGCTCGTGACGCACGAGCACGTGACGGATGGTGGAGTCGATGATCGGGTCGTAGACCGGGAGGATGGCTCCTCCAGGCAGACCAAAGATCAATTCGGTGCCCTGGGTCTCAAGGCTCTTAATCAGGGCCTGTGCTCCAGTAAGTCGCATGTGCTGTCTCCTCGCAGGTGAGGTCATAGGTCTAGGAATAAAGAAAACCTCCCGATCGGGAGGTTTGGGTGAGCGCGGGCGGGGGTGTTGTGGCGCGCGCTAGCGCACTACTACCAGTGATGTGGGCGATGTGTGTGCGCCGGACATGGTCCAATTCTGCCACAGCAGACCTCGGGACACAAACGGGCAGAGTTCATGCCTCGGTGATGGCACCCCGCTCGGCTCCCGAAACCAAGCGAGCGAACTTGGCCAGAACGCCGGTGGTGTAACGGGGGACGAATGGCAGCACCTCGGTGGCACGCTGCGCCAACTCAGCCTCGTCAACGATGAGATCGATTGTCAGCCCCTTGACGTCGATCACGATCCGGTCACCGTCACGCACAAGTCCGATCGGTCCGCCCTCAACTGCCTCGGGGGCAACGTGGCCGATGCAGAATCCGTGAGTGCCGCCAGAGAACCTGCCGTCAGTGACGAGCGCACAGTCGCCCCCACGACCAGCTCCCTTCATCGCTCCGGTAACGGCCAGCATCTCTCGCATCCCGGGTCCGCCCTTGGGCCCCTCGAAGCGAATGACCACCACGGTGTTCGGCTGAATCTCGTTCGCCAAAATTGCCTCCATCGCCTCTGCTTCACCGTCGAAAACTCTCGCGGTGCCATCGAAGTGCAGTGTGTCGATGCCAGCGACTTTGACCACTGAGCCCTTGGGGGCAAGCGACCCGGTCAGGACAGCAATGCCGCCCTGCTCATGGATGGGATCCGACAGGTGGTGAATCACATCGCCATCAGGGTCAGGAACGTTCATCGCTGCGAGGTTTTCCGCCATCGTGCGCCCGGTGACCGTCATGCAGTCGCCATGAAGCAGACCGGCGTCAAGCAGCTGCTTGAGGACGACGGGCACGCCGCCGATCCGGTCGATATCGGTCATGTGGTACTTCCCGGCGGGCTTGGTGTCGGCCAAGTGAGGTACCCGAGCGGCAATGCGGTTGAAGTCCTCAAGGTCAAGGTCCACCTGGGCCTCGTTGGCAATCGCCAAGAGGTGGAGCACTGCGTTGGTCGAGCCTCCGAGAGCCATCACCACCGAGATGGCATTTTCGAAGGCCTCCTTGGTCATGATGTCTCGCGGTCGAATATCGCGGCGGAGGAGTTCGAGCACAGCCTGGCCCGAGGCGTAGGCGTAGTCGTCTCTCCGGCGGTCGACGGCAGGTGCCGAGGCACTCCCCGGAATCGACATGCCGAGCGCCTCAGCCACTGAGGCCATCGTGTTGGCCGTGAACATCCCGGCACAGCTGCCCTCAGTCGGGCATGCGTTGTGCTCGATGAGCGAAAGTTCCTCGTCGCTGAGTGCGTTGACCGCATGGGCGCCGACAGCCTCGAACACGCTGGTGATGTCGAGTGCCTTGTCCCCGAGGTGACCGGGGAGGATGGTTCCTCCGTACAAGAAGACTGCCGGGAGATTGAGCCGAGCGGCTGCCATGAGCATGCCGGGCAGCGACTTGTCGCATCCCGCAAAGGTCACCAGGGCGTCGAAGCGCTCAGCGTGCATCACGGTCTCGACAGAGTCCGCGATCACCTCACGACTCACCAGGGAGGCACGCATGCCCTCATGGCCCATCGAGATCCCATCAGAGACCGCAATGGTCACAAACTCGAAGGGGAAGCCCCCAGCGTCGCGCACACCCTCCTTGGCCCTCTTGGCCAAGCGGTCAAGAGGCAGATTGCATGGCGTGACTTCATTCCAACTCGAGGCAACGCCGACCTGAGCCTTGCTCCAGTCCTCGTCCTTCATCCCGACCGCCCGGAGCATCGCCCTCGCCGGAGCTCGTCCTGGTCCATCGGTGACCTGGAAACTCCGGGGCTTCATGCCGTGCTGCTCTTCTGGGTCTCTGGTCTCTGATGCCATGGGCGTCAGTCTAGGGAGCCAGGAGGGTCAGCCCCGACGACCCCGCAGTGCAGCGCTGACCGCTTTGCCGTCAGCTTGGCCCTTGGTGGCGGCCATGACCTTGCCGGTGAAGAAGCCTGCGAGCTTCTCCTCGCCGCCGCAGAACCGACCCCACTCGTCCGGATTGGCCTCAATGATCGCATCAAGAATCGAATCCAGTGCCCCAGACTCCATCTGTTCGAAGCCCTTGGAAGAGGCAATGGTCTGCGGGTCTCCCCCGCCAGCGGCCACCATATCGGCGAGGACCGCCTTGGATTGCGTCGCCGAGAGCGTTCCTACCTGTTCCATGGCGAGGAGCGAGGCGAAGTCTGCCTCGGGCAGTGCCACCGCTGGATCGCCAAGGCCTGCCAGTTCATTTCCCGCTCTCGCCAGCGCCAGCGGAGCATTCACGCCGTTGGCAACAGCCGTCCTGACAAAACGATCCAGGTCCTGCTCAACGACGCTCAAGAGCTGATCGCGCTGAGCATCGGTCGGAGATCCCCCGAGCAACTCGATCATTTGGACCCGCCGTTCGGCCGGCATCGGTGGGAGTTCCGCAGCGATGCGTGCAATCTGAGCAGGCGAAGGATCGACCGGCACGAGGTCCGGCTCGGGGAAGTAGCGATAGTCGTTCGCCTCTTCTTTCGATCGCATCGTCTGGGTTTTCGATGCGTCCTCATCCCAGTGGCGAGTTTCCTGAGAGACCGTGCCTCCACCCTCGATGAGGGCAATCTGGCGCAGCGCTTCGTAATCGATCGCTCGTTGGACTGACCGCAGTGAGTTCAGATTCTTGATCTCACACCTCGTGCCGAACGGTCCATCATGTCCACGACGGACCGAGACGTTGGCGTCGACTCTCATCGAACCCTCTTCCATCCGCCCGTCCGATGCCCCTGAGGCGATCAGGATGGCCCGCAATTCAGCGGCATATCCCCGAGCCTGGGCGGCCGATCGGATGTCAGGGGCCGAGACAATCTCGACAAGGGGGACACCAGAGCGGTTGTAGTCGACGAGCGATTCTTCGGCTCCGTGGATCCGACCAGTTCCGCCGAGGTGGGTGGTCTTGCCTGTGTCCTCCTCGAGGTGTGCCCGCTCAATGCCCACGCGACTGTCATCAGGGAGGTCAAGGTATCCGGGACCGTTGATCGGGACGTCGTACTGGGAGATCTGGAAGTCCTTCGGCATATCCGGGTAGAAGTAATTCTTCCGGTGGAAACTTGACGCCTGGATCACACAGTGCAGAGCGGTCCCAATCCGAATCGCCAGTTCGACAGCAGCTTCGTTGAGTACTGGTAGCGCCCCGGGAAGACCAAGGCAGACAGGGCAGATGTTGGTGTTGGGCTCATCGCCAAAGGCATTGGCACAGCCGCAGAAGAGCTTGGTGGCCGTCTTAAGCTCGGTGTGGACCTCAAGGCCCACCACCATCTCCCAGCCATCTGGCAACGTGCTCATGCGCCTGCTCCCTGCTCGAGGACCGAGGCGGCGCTGAAGAGGCGCTCCTCGGAAAGTGCCGGACCGAGGAGCTGAACCCCGATTGGAAGTGCTCCGTCCCCCGTTCCGAATGGGACGCTCAGCGCTGGGTGGCCGGCGAGGTTCGTAGGAATGGTGCAGACGTCGGAGAGATACATCGACATCGGGTCATCAGCCTTGGCCCCGATCTTGAATGCCGTCGTCGGTGCAGTGGCTCCGAGGATGACGTCGACGCTCTGATACGCGGTGTCGAAGGCTTGGATAATCATCGTCCGAACTCGTTGCGCCTGGCCGTAGTACGCGTCGTAGTAGCCAGCCGACAGTGCGTAGGTCCCGAGCATGATCCGTCGCTTGACCTCGTCGCCGAACCCGGCTGTCCGAGTGGCGGTGTTCATCGCCGGCACATCGGGAGCGTCGACACGAACCCCGTAGCGAACGCCGTCGTAGCGAGCCAGGTTCGAGGAGGCCTCCGCGGGGGCGATCAGGTAGTACGCCGAGAGCCCGAAGCGAAGTTCAGGAATGGCAATTTCGACGATGGTCGCACCCGCTGCGGCAAGAACCTCTGCCGCCCGGTTCACCGCGGCCACAACCTCCTCAGAGCACCCTTCGATGAGATCGCTGCAGAGGCCAACTCTCAGCCCTGCCACCCCATCATCGAGATGGTCAATGAGCGATGGTGCCGGCTGGGCGAGCGAGGTCGAGTCCATCGGATCATGCCCGGCGATGACCTCGAGGAGCAGGGCGGCGTCGCGCACCGTGGCGGCGAACGGACCAACCTGGTCGAGCGAGCTGGCGAACGCCACCAGTCCGTAGCGTGAGACCAGTCCGTACGTTGGCTTGACTCCGACGACTCCACAGAGCGAGGCGGGCTGTCGGATCGAACCACCGGTGTCAGACCCCAGCGACAACGGCACCATCGATGCGGCCACTGCTGCGGCCGAACCGCCGCTCGAGCCTCCGGGCACCCGTGAGGTGTCATGCGGGTTCCTGGTTGGCCCGAATGCTGAGTTTTCAGTCGAGGAGCCCATGGCGAACTCGTCCATGTTCGTGCGGCCCACCGTCACGGCACCCGCTGCGACAAGCCGATCGACGACCGTCGCGCTGTAGGGCGGCCGCCATCCATCAAGGATCTTGCTGGCGCACGATGTCACCAGGCCCTGCATGCACAGGTTGTCCTTGATGGCGATTGGCACGCCCGCCAGCGGACCCGGGTCATCGCCTCGGGCGACCGTGGCATCCACGGAAGCGGCCTGCGCCCGGGCGTGCTCCGTGTGCACTTCAAGAAAAGCGTTGATCTCAGGGTTTGAGGCCTCAATTGCCGCAAGCGACGCCTCAACGGCTTCGACGGCTGTCTGGTCCCCTGCCCTGACGCTCTGAGCGATCTCGTACGCGTTCATGGGGCCTCTCCAACGATCCGGGGGACGCTGAAACGGTTGTCGACCACCTTGGGTGCTTGGCCCAGAACCTCGTCGCGGTCAGTCGAAGCTTTCACAAC
>JBAXAR010000051.1:0-14592 GCA_037142475.1 Actinomycetes bacterium | reverse complement strand
AAAAATATCGAGGCGGCCGGGATGACCTCGAGGGTCACTGTCGTTGTTGGTCGAGCACTCACGGTTCTCGATTCGATGATCGAGGAGACCGTCGAGCCCTTCGACTTTGTCTTTATCGATGCTGATAAGGAGTCCAACGTCGACTACCTCGATCGAGCAGTCACGCTGGGGAAGGCCGGATCGATGCTCTACGTCGACAACGTGGTGCGTGATGGCGCGGTCCTCGACGAGACCTCCGACCGCGGCGACGTGATGGGGACGCGAGCGCTCTTTGATGCCCTCCACCGTCATCCCAGACTGACGAGTACCGCGGTTCAGACTGTTGGCACCAAGGGCTACGACGGCTTCGTCGTAGCGTTGATAACCGGATGAGCAACTGGCCCACGGCGCCTCCGCAATCATTGGGCATGCTCGTCCTCGGAGGAGTTGTGTCGTGACTGGACCGCACTGTGCTCTTGAGTGGGCGGTGGTTCTCCTGCCCGCATCCGGCGGCGCCCCTGAGCCCGATCAGTTCGCCGAAGCGCTTGGCCGGGCGGGTCTCGAGGTCATTCTTTCCGTAGCCATCGAGGAACAGATCCTCGGCGACGCTGTCGAATGGCACTCCATGGCCGTCATCCGCGCTGTCGGTGGCATCGATCCCTCGGCGATCGCACGATCGCCTTCGGGGAACTTGGTGGGGGAGGGCTACCTCTCCGCCAGTGTGATCCTGCCATGCCAGCGGATTGAGCTTGATGCAGTGACAGATCAAAATCCACGGACGTGGGACGAGGTGGACTTTCCTCCCACGGCTGAGGATCCTGCGCTTCTTGCTGTTCATTTGCTCTCGTTCGAACAGCCTGACGAGGGAAGCCCCCGACGTGTGCTCGACCGATCAATGGGTGGTCTCGTGGACCCGGCCCAGGGCGTTCGCCCTGAGGCATGGTTCTTCTCCTGCGAATCACATCGCCCCGAGGGGGCCTGGAGTGAGATCCGGTGCAACGTCTATCCGAGCAGGGCGGCCTTCATGGCGGTGGTGTTCGACCCAGAGCGCCTTGGCGGGCACTCGGCCGAGGAATCACCGGGACTGCATGACCCCTACACACTCCTCGCAAGGCTGCAGCAGACAGATCTCGAAGCGCTTTCCCGCCGCGAGGCTTGATTAGTCGAAGGACCCTCAGCGACGAGGACCGGCGAGTGTGGGTTCTGCGCTGAGCCACGACCGTAGTTGTGCCTTCGCTACCTTGCCTGAGTGGGTCAGAGGCAGAGACTCGGTCACGACCAGATGCCGAGGAATCTTGTAGCCAGCGAGCGAACCAGTGAGCCGCCGAGCAATTTCTTCAAGCGACGTTGCGGATCCCGGTTTCCAGGTCACCACCGCACAGACGTTTTCCCCCCATCGGGGATCTGGGATTCCGATGACGGCGACCGAGGCGATTTCGGGACACACGGCCCTGATCGCCTCCTCCGTCTCAAGCGATGAGACGTTCTCGCCCCCCGTGACGATGACATCCTTCAAGCGGTCGACGACCTCGAGGATCCCATCCGGGCGGATCCGCCCGAGATCTCCGGTGTGGAGCCAACCCCCTCGAAGGGCGTCGGCGGTGCCTTGGTCATCGTCGAGGTAGCCGGTCATGACCTGTGGCCCTCGGGCGATGATCTCCCCGACATCCCCAGGCGGGACATCAGCGTCATCGACGTCGACGATCCGGATCTCTACCCCGGGCCCCGGGACCCCGGCACATCGGAGAAGCGAAGGATCAGCGTCGAATCCCTGGCGATGACGTGCGGCGTCAAGAAAAACGGCATTTCCGGACAACTCCGTCATCCCGTAGCCCTGCGTGAGGTCCACAACGAACATCAAGTGAGCTCGCCGGAGAAGGTCGGCGGGCATTGGTGAGGCGCCGTAGGCGATCTGGCGAAGCGTTCGGAGGCGCTCGACGGCCTGAGGGTTCTCGTCGAGGTAGTTCAGAAGGTCAGAGAGCATGGTGGCGGCGAGGCTCACCGAGGTCACGGTGTTGGTCTCGGAAAGTTCGACGAGTGCCTGAGGAGTGAATCGTTCGATGATCACCACAGGTCGTCGACGTTGGTGAAGGCGCGGCACGTTGTAGCCCGCAACATGACAGAGGGGGAACGGAAACGCCAGCACCTCGTCGTTCTCGATTGGACGAGCAACCTGTGAGGCGTTCAGCGATGCCAAGATCGCTCGATGGGAAAGCAGTGCCCCCTTCGGAGCGCCGGTTGTTCCAGAGGTGAACAGGAGCCATGCGGGGTCATCGCTGCACCGGGCATCTCCAGGGACGCTGCGATCCGGTTCGGTTGTTTCTCCAAGACGATCGTCGTCGAGCTCATCATCGAACGTGATCCTGCGGATCGAGGCTCGAGCATCGAGGCCGGCACGCAGCCGCTCTAACTCGACGCTGCTTCCGATGACGAGGCTTGCCCGGGAGCGGTCGATTTGGGCGAGGAGTTCTCCGACGGAGAGCCGATGGTTAAGGAAGCACAAGATGCGACCGGTGTCAGGGACGCCGTAATACGCCGCCACCCAGTCGGGATGGTTCTCGCCGACGATGGCGACTGTTCCACCAGGGGGGCACGCCGCCGTCGCCGCAAGGCCAATCTGGGATGCACGCGTCGCGAGGTCCTGAAATGACCAGCAGCGGTCAGCGCTGATGACGGCATCGCTGTCGGGTGCGTCTCGGAGCGCGTGGAGGAGGATATCTCCGAGCATTGTGGACGTCTCGCCATGAGAGGTCGGCATTAGTGGTCCTTCGATGGTGTGACCGACAACGATGACGTGGGGGTGACGAGATCCACGCTGAGGTGATGGTTCTCGCCGGCGACCGAGAGCGACGTCTTCGAGAGCGGATCTATCAGTTCCAGCGGGGTATCCACGAGTGTTCTCTGCTGGTCCATGGCGGCAAGGATGTCCCATTCAACAGGGGAGTAGGTCGAAAGGTCGTCGGAGACCATCGTGAAGCCCCCGGTGCCGGTCACCGTTTCAGCCAGGACCCTGCGCTGCTGGGATGTCAGCGTTGTCTCTACTGGGCGAAGAAGGGCGCAGTCCGGGTCGTTGGAGAACCACCGTCGATGGAGCGGCGATCGCCTGATCGACTGCTCAACTGCATTCATGGTCCCGACGCTCGACTCGGGCCACCCCGCAAAGTGGGCACCGGGCTCCCAGTGTGGAGCGACGTCCTCAGAGACGCGCATCGCGTCCACAATCCCGACGCCCGCCCCGAGGGGGCAGCCGCATCCAAGAAGATAGGCATCATCACCGATTCCCGTACGAATCGCCTCGAGGCCTTGTCGAAGGGCATCGAATCTCGTTGCGGTCCCTGACGTAGCGCGACTTCCGGGGACTGCTCCGGCGTGGAGGAAATCGATCTTGAAATACGTGAAGCCGAGATTGCGGAGGTTCCGATAGGTAGCGATCAAGTGATCCTGGACATCAAGGCGACTGGTGTCGAGGGCGAAGACTCGGCCGCCCCAGAGGCCATGAACCATCGCCGTCCTTGGGGTACCCGCCTCGTTGGTGACGAGCCACTCTGGCCGGGTGGTAGCCAGCGGTCCTCCTTCGATTGCCAGAAACGGGGCCGTCCAGATCCCAGCACTCATTCCTGCATCTTGGATCTCGGCTGCGAGTACCTCGATCGGGGTACCGAATCGCTCGTTGGTCGATCCCCACTCACCAATGCTGGCTTGCCACCCATCATCGATCTGAATGAGCTCGAGTCCGTGCTGAGCGGCGAGGGCTGTATTCGTCCTGATGTCATTGGCAGTGACCTCGGTGAAGTACTGATACCAGCTGCACCATCCGAGAGGTGCTGGTCGGCTGGGCCGTCGGCCAGCCCGAACCCCCGAGGTCTCGGCCCACCCGGAGTAGAGCGCCGAGGGATCTCCCTCAAGGGTGGCGATGGATGCGAGGTCACGTGTCTCTCCCGGCTCGAGGATGATCCCATCGAGCAGGACATCGATAAACACTGACCCATCGGCCTCGATTCTGAAGGTCACGGGTGGGCCTGCGAGGTCGAGCGAACCAAGAACTCCGCCCTCGTGGAGGAGCATGGTGTCCGCTGAGAGGGCGAGGCCGGCTGCTGCGCCATCGGCAAGCATTTGATGGCGGAACCACCGCGGTGCGTCGGAGCGCTCCGGTCGGGCATCGCCTGGGGTCGTCGGTCGCACGGTGGACCATGATTGCCACCCGCTCTCGACGAAACGTTCGACGACGAGGTCGGTCGTGATCCGGACTCTTTCGATCCGTTGTGGGGTGGTGGCGCAATTCGATGCCGTGAACGAGAACTCATCGGTCGAAGGGTTCGTCACCACGAATTCAATGCCAGCAGCAGAGGACCCGGACTCGGTGATGGCGATGATCTCACGGAGTTTCATGGGTTGATGGTGGCACGAACCAGCGATTCATGTGGCCGAGACCTAGGCTTCACGGCGAGGAGAAGGGGCATCATGGAGATCGATGCGCAGACGGAGAATGTACTGCGGTGGCTTCGCCAGCACTCCGGGCCCACCGTACGACTGGGGTCAGCGGAAGATCTGCGGGCGGCATTCGATCGAGTGGCAGTCCATCTGGACCCAGATCCCCCTCGAATGGCTGAGACAATCAGTGTGTCGGTCCCTGGAGCGGACCGAGCGACTCCGTCAACCCTCTTCGTTCCTGACGTCGACGAGCCGTCTGGATTACTCGTCTGGTTCCATGGTGGAGGCTGGATCAGGGGAGGCCTGAGGAGTCACGACGCTGTGTTCCGGCGAATCGCAGCGGCAAGTGGCGCGTCGGTCTTGGGGGTCGGGTTCCGACTCGCTCCCGAGGCGCAGTTCCCTGCCCAGATTGAGGATGCCGAGGCAACCCTTGCCTGGGTACTGGAGAACGCGGGTCAATTCGGAGTGAACGACTCGGTGGTGGCGATCGGGGGCGACTCAACCGGCGGCACTCTCGGACTGGTTGCCGGCATGGAACTCTCCCGGCGGGGGGCCAAGGCCGCATTCCAGATTCTCTGTTACCCGTCACTCGGTCCTGAGATCCGAAGTGAGTCGTTTCACGATTTCGCGGAGGATTTCGGCTTTTCGGCCGATGACCTCGGTCGTTCCTACCAGCTCTATCTCGATCCGACGCAGAATCACGCTGATCCGAGAATCTCACCCCTCCTGACGCCGGACCTCCATGAAGCGATCCCCACCGCCATCGTGGTGGCCGGGTTCGATCCGCTTCGCGACGAGGCCATTGCCCTCGCCGGACTCCTTCAAGGTTCCGGTGTCGAGACTGAGGTCATCCACGAGGCATCGCTCATCCATGGTTTCCTTCAGATGGGTGGCTCCATCGATGCCGCCAAGGATGCAATTGAACGAGTCGGGATGGTCCTCAAGCGGCGATTCAGGCAGGCACCATGACCGAGGTGGACGCGGTCGAATCCCTGACCAGCGAAGCCCTTGATGTGCTGCGCCGTATGGAGGACCTTCCCTATGGGGGCGAATCGGTCTCGCAGCGGTCCCATGGCCTCCAGACGGGATGGATGTTGCGCCGAGAAGTGGCAGATGACGAGGTAATTCTCGCTGGCGTCCTTCATGATGTGGGTCGGGCTTTGAGGAGCGCTCTGCCTCGTGAGCCCCACGAAGAAACCGGGCAACGGTGGTGCGCTTCGCGCTTTGGCGAGAAGGTCGGGTTTCTTGTGGGGGCGCACGTTGCGGCCAAGCGAGTTCTCGTGGCGACCGAGCCTGACTACGCCAGCACCCTCTCCGCTGTGTCGGTGACAACGCTGAGAATTCAGGGTGGTTCGGCGACCCCCGACGACGTGCGGGCCTTTTTCTCCTCTCCCTGGGCCAACGAGGCGCTCGCCCTCCGAAGGGCCGACGACCAGGCGAAGTCTCTGGGGGGTGAGGAGATCAGCGAGACTGACGTGGTGGATCTCATCATCTCAGTTGCCTCGAGACGGCAGCATTCATGAACGTCCTCTTCGTCACACTCGATCAACTGCGCGCCGACGTGGTGAGCGACCCCCTCGTCAAGACGCCGACACTTGACGCGATCCGAGCGGAGGGCGTCTTTTTTGCCCGTCACTATGCACAGGCAACGCCGTGTGCCCCCGGTCGGGCAGCGTTGTACACCGGGACCTATCAGAGCAATAACCGCGTGGTGGCCAATGGCACTCCACTTGACGCCCGCTTCGACAACGTGGCGCTTCTCGCCCGTCGAGCGGGCTTCGACCCAACCCTTTTCGGCTACACCGACCAAGGCCTGGACCCGCGCCAAGCGATGGGACCGAACGACCCGAGGCTCGATTATTACGACGGGATCCTTCCGGGATTCAGCGAGGGCCTTCGGATCCCAGAGGATCAGCGACCTTGGAGAGACTGGCTGGAGTCGAAGGGCTATGACCCCGGTTCGAGTTGGGTTGAGGCACTCGCTGGTGAGCCGACGCGCCCAGAGGAACTCTCCCTCGCCACATTTCTCACCAACGCATTCCTCGGGTGGCTCGCAGAGCAGCCCTCGGGTTGGTTCGCCCACGTCAGTCATCTTCGCCCGCACTCTCCCTATGCGGCCGCAGGTTCCTATTCGACGATGTACGACCCTGCCGACTGCTGTTCGGGCATCGTTCCGAGCGAGGATCGGCACCCACTCCATGAGGCGGCAATGAGCCTCCCGATCTCGGCAGCCCCAGCCACCGAGAAGGAGAGAAGCGAGCTTCGGGCTCAGTACTACGGCATGGTGTCTGAAGTCGACGCCCAGCTCGGCCGCGTCGTGGAGGCCCTCAAAGATTCGGGTCAGTGGGAATCGACCATCGTCGTGATCACCGCCGATCACGGCGACCAACTCGGTGACCATGGGCTGATTGAGAAGCTGGGTTTCTTCGAGGAGAGCTATCGGATCCCCTTGATCATCCGGGATCCGCGAAGCCATACGCAGGCCGGTTCGGTCATCGAGCGCTTCACTGAGAGTGTCGACGTGATGCCGACCTTGGCCCTCCTGCTCGACCAAGAGGTGCCTGCGCAGTGCGACGGAATGCCGCTTCAGCCATTCCTTTCTGGCGTAGAGCCGCCGTGGTGGCGTTCGGCTGCCCACTACGAGTGGGACTGGCGATTCCTCTTCATCGACGAGCGGGGAGGTGGCTGGCCTCAGGAGAGATTCCTTGAGCGTCAAAATCTCGCAGTCCTTCGCGACGAGAAGGGTGCGTACGTTCACTTCGGCGACGGGAGTTGGCTCCTCTTCGACCTCGAGGCCGATCCCACGTGGCGGACCACAACCGACGATCCGTCAGTTGTGTTGCGCTATGCCCAAGCCATGTTGTCGTGGCGCCAGGAGCACCTCGACCGAGACCTCACCAACATGCTGTTGACTCCTGAGCGCCTGGGGCGGTGGCCGGGTACGCCGTGAGGTGACTTACGGCCGCAAGCCACGAAGTATCACGTTGGCCAGCCGCTCCGCACCACCTTCGTGATCATCGACGAAGCTGATCTGAGAAATTTCAAGCGCGACCCAGCCATGGAGCCCTGACCAGATGATCTGGGCTGAGAGCACGGAGTCGTCGCGTGTGAGCACTTCGGCGTCCATGGCTCGCTCCACCAGTACGACGAAGGCGCCGAAGGCGCGCTCTGCCGTGGCTCGGGCATGCACCGATGGGTCGAAGCCAGGCACCGCCCGAAGGAACATCAGCTGGTAGGCGGCAGGATGGTCGAGGCCAAGTTGTCGATACCGCCGCCCTCCCTCGAGGATGGCCTCGAGAGGGTCGCGAGTGGTGATCGACGCCATCGCCGCTTCGAGACGTTCAAAGCCTCGACAGAAAAGGGCGTCGATAATGCCGGCCTTCGACGCGAAGTGGTTGTAGACGCCCATGGGGGCCACCCCAGCAAATCGGGCGATCCTCCGCACTGAAAGAGCATCAGGACCCTCGTGTTCGAGGATCGCCTCGGCAGCGCCAATGAGCAATGACTCCATGTCGACGCTTGGGGTGCGATTTCTTTTCTCCATCGCCATCGTCGTATCCTACTAAAGAACACCGTGCTATAAAGAAAGCGGTACTTCGAATGGAGGATCTAATGGTCACAAGTGAGCAACACGATCGCCGATGGCTGATCCTGCCGGTCCTGTGTCTCTCTGTGTTCCTTGTGGTCGTGGACAACACGATCGTGAACGTGGCGATTCCCAGCTTGAGTAGGGATCTTGGAGCCTCGAATTCCGCCCTTCAGTGGATCGTCGATGCCTACAGCCTCGCCTTCGCTGGTCTGCTTCTCGCCGGAGGCGGGGTGGGTGACCGATTCGGTCGAAAAGGCGTCATGCAAATCGGTCTTGTGTTCTTCGGGATCTTCTCGGTTGCCGCTGCGCTCTCAACCAGCACCACCGCCCTCATCGCCATGCGAGCCCTGATGGGGGTGGCCGCCGCCTTCATCTTCCCTGCCACCCTCGCCATCCTCACGGCGGTCTTTACTGATCACTCGGAGCGACAGAAAGCACTTGGCTTCTGGGGAGCGACCTCGGGTATCGCCGTTGCCTTCGGTCCGATCACCGGAGGGGCGCTCCTCCAGCACTTCTGGTTCGGTTCGATCTTCTTGGTCAACGTCCCGATCGTCATCGTGACGTTGATTGGAGGGCACTTCTTGATCCCCACTGGAGTCGGCTACATCCGCAACAAGTTCGACCTGCGCGGAGTGATGGTCTCGACAGCCGGTGTCACCTTGTTGGTCTTGGCGATCATTGAGGGTCCGCAGTGGGGATGGTCATCGACCGGGACGCTTGCGTGCTTCGCCGTCGCGATTGTGCTGCTGGTTGCCTTTACCCTTCTCGAGCTGCGGACAGAAAAGCCGCTCCTCGACGTTCGGGTGTTTGCCGTCCCCCGCTTCAGTGCTGGGGCGGGATCGATCGCAGTGGCGTTCTTCTGCCTCTTTGGTTTCATTTTCCTGGTCACCCAGTACTTTCAGTTCGTCAAGGGCTACTCAACGCTGTCGGCTGGTGTCCATACCCTCCCCTTCGCTATCACCGGAGCGATCTTCACCCCACTCGCTGCCGTCCTCGCGCTCCGGATCGGCACCAAAGCGGTGGTCAGCGGCGGCTTGGTCCTCATGGGGCTTGGGCTGATCGTTTCTGGTTACACCTCGACACCAACTGCGAATTACTGGACCGTGATCATCACCGCGATGGTGCTTCTGTCACTCGGTCTGTCTGCGATCAATGCCCCTGCGACCGAAGCCGTCATGGGATCGTTGGCCGCCGACCAAATCGGTTCTGGGGCGGCGGTGAACAACACCACACGGGAACTCGGCGGAACCTTGGGGGTGGCCATCGTGGGTTCAGTCTTCACCTCGGCGTATATGCCGAGGATTACGGAGGCATTCCAGCACTCCGGGGTTCCCTCTGGCCCACGGCACGCAGCGGGAGAGTCCATGGCCGCAGCACTCTCGGTTGCTCAGCATGCCCCTCAGGCGATCCAACCAGCCCTTCGTGCAGCTGCGTTCGACGCGTTCGGTGCGGGCTTCAAACCGGCATGCCTCACCGCTGCCGGGGTGGCACTCGTTGCGTCACTCCTCGCCGCCCGGTTCCTTCCAGGCCGCAAGGACGCTGGAGCCCCGGAGTCGATTTCCACCTTCGCCGGCTGAGCCTGACCCGTCAGCGGCCCTGATTCGCACGCATCGAGGCTGAGCCTGACAAACTGACGAATCGACCCAAGGGAGTCTTCGATGAAGAACGCACACAGGACGAAAGCCGTAGGAGGGGCACTTCTTGTTCTGTCACTCTTCGGTGCAGCATGCTCGTCGACCCCAGGGAATGACACAACGTCAAAGGCGGCCCTCCCGTCGGCGCCAATCCCTGTTCAGTCCAAGATTGACGCTGTCGCCAAGTTGGTTCCGCCCGTGGTGGCGATCACCGGGAAGATCACCTACGCCATGGACGCGTCCTACCTGCCGGACGAGTGGATCGCCCCAGGGTCATCAACCATCGTGGGGATGGACGCAGACCTCGGGAAGGCTGTCGCCGAGACGATGGGACTCTCCTCCGTCCAGTCCAACGTGCCCTTCGCCTCGATCATCCCTGGCCTGCAGGTCAACAAATACGATGCCGGCATCTCCTCCTTGGTCATCACCGCCGCTCGCTCACAGATCGTCGACTTTGTCGAGTACTTCAAAGCTGGACAAGCCTTCTACGTGAAGGCGGGTTCATCGACGAAATACAGCAGTCCAACGAGCCTGTGCGGACACTCGGTGGCAGTAAAGGTTGGAACGATCGAAGCAATCGAGGTGAAGGACATCTCGAAGGCATGCGTTACTGATGGCAAGGACCGTGTGAAGGTTCTGACCTTCACGAATCAGAATGGGATGAACTTCGCAGTCTCCTCCGGGCGCGCCGATGTGGGTTTCGCCGACTCGCAGGTGGCTGGTTACGTGGTGGCTCGGTCAAGTGGACAGCTTGAACTCTCGGGGAAACCGTTCACAGTGGCGCCGTTTGGTATCGCGACCCCTAAGGGGAACGGCATGGCGCCTGCAATCTCCGCAGCGGTGAATGCCCTGATCTCCAACGGGACCTACGGCAAGATATTGGCGAAGTGGGGACTTGAAGCTGGTGCCGTGACCGCAGCGCCGATTAATCCGCCGGCGGCCTAAGCGTTCGGCTCACCTGAGTTGCGGCCACGGCAGACGTCCCCTTTTCATGCCTCTGATTCGAACTGTTCTCCAGCGACGACTCTGGCGACCCGTAAGGTGGAACCATGAGTGCTGAGCGCACCGGAACGTGGCCCGTCGATCATGACGCCCCAGGAACTGGTCTCCCGCTAGAGGGAATCAAGGTCTTGGATCTCTCTCGCGTCTTGGCCGGACCCTTGGCAGCGATGATCCTGGGTGACCTCGGGGCCGATGTGATCAAGATCGAACCTCCCGCTGGCGACCCAGTGCGAGCTATGGCGCCGCCCTCGATTGACGGGATCGCCACCTACTACCTCTCGGTGAATCGGAATCGGCGCAGCGTGGTCGCAGATCTCCGAACCGACGAGGGGAGGGCACTCGTCCGACGCTTGGCCGAATCAGCCGATGCAGTGGTCGAGAATTTTCTCCCCTCGCAAGCGGTCACTCTCGGTATCGACACTCTTCGCTCCGAGCTCAGTGATGTCGTGTGGGTGACAGTGGCTGCTGCCTCAGGAGAAGGCCCGCTGGCTGATCAACCGAGTTTCGACTTGCTGGCGCAGGCTCGGAGTGGACTTATGGGCGTGACGGGGTACCCAGAATCCGGCCCCGTGAAGGTCGGGGCACCCATTGCCGATGTGGTGACTGGGCTCTACGCAGCAGTTGCACTCCTGACTGGGCTCCTCGAGCGCCGAGTCCGACCAGAGAGGCCTGCGCGTCGCTACGAAGCCCCACTCCTTGAGTCGGCCATCTCCACGCTGGTGAATCAAGCAGCGGGCTTCCTTGCCACCGGGGGTGTACCGAGCCTTCTTGGGAACGAGCACCCGAGCATCGCTCCCTATGCCCCGTATCGAACCCTTGATAAGGATCTGGTGATAGCGGTGGGAACTGAGCGCCAATGGCAAGCGCTCTGCGTGGCACTCAACGTTGAGTCCCTTTGTAACGACGAGCGGTTCGCTCTCAATGTCGATCGAGTGCGGAACCGAGACAGCCTGAGGTTGGCGCTTGAGGAGGTACTGGTCGAAGCCCCGGTGGATTTCTGGATCACGCGGCTCGAGTCGGCCAGGGTCCCGTGCGCACCGGTCAATGACCTGCCGGCCGCGATGCTTCAGGAACAGGTAGCGAGTGGGGACCTCCTCGCCGATGTCGTCCTCGAATCCGGATCGACCATCTCGATGGTCACCTCGCCGCTTCGGATCGATGGTGAGCGACCGAAAGTGAGACGTCGGCCTCCCGGTCTCGGGGAGCACACTGACGAGGTCATCGCACATCTGGATGGAGGGTGAGTCATGGGGAATCGAGCGATCAAAGAAGTCATCGAGGTCGAAGAGGACTCTCTCTCGAGCCTGGTGTCCGCCCTTGCGTCACTTCAGCAAGTGGAAGGGTGGGTGAATCTGGCACCGGGCATCCCCACCGAGGCGGCGAACGAAGATCGATCATTGTTCTCATGGCTTGCGGGATCCGCCATACCCAAGGCACCGTTGGCGACGTGGATGCCTCCGATTCCGGGATCCCAAGGTAGCGGCCAACTCGGGATTCTTCATCCACGCGGAAGGTTGCGTCGCGAGGGGATTGCGGGGTTGGTGAGCATTCCTTCGTCCTGGCGCTGTCGACAGGATCACGCGAGGCGAGGCCTGCTCTTCGACGTTCCAGATGTATCGTCACTTGAACTCGCAGAGATCATGGTCGCGGCGGTGGAGGAACTGGCGCTGACGCCCACGACTGGGCGATACCTCGCAGAGGTCTTCCGCCGATCTAGTGCACCCAGCGCCTAGATCCCTTGGCCGAAGCGGGGCCCGTCGAACGTATCGATCGTGCTGAAATCGGAAACGGTCGATCTGCGGAGGCGAGTGACGGACTGTGAGGGCTCGCCGATCGCCACAAGGGCAGCGACTGCCATTCCAGCGGGGGCATGAACGAGTTCGAGGACCTCGCTCTCCGCACGAACGGCCATGGTGGTCATGACGCCTCCGAGTCCACGTGATCGAGCTGACAGCAGGATGCTCCAGACGAATGGGTAGATCGAAGCGCCACCGGCAAAGGTGTAGCGGGGGAGGTCACGGTCGACCGCGGCTAGGCAACTGAGATCAGCCAGTACCAACAAGAGACATGGCACCTGATCGAGCTGCTCGGCAAAACCGGGATTCGCGGTTCCGTGTTCTTGCATCGCAGGAGCCATGGCGCGAGCTGCAGCTTCAGCATCAGGGTCATTGGTCGGCGCAAATGGGGTCATCGACGACGCGCTCTGGCCGAGGTATTCGTACCAGCCCGGGAGATAGAGATCCCGAATTGAGCGCCTGATATCGGGATCCTTGAGGACGACGACCTTCCAGCCTTGGCGGTTACCGCCACTTGGAGCAAACCGAGCGTCGTCAAGAATCTCGGCAAGGGTCTCGTCGGTCACCTCCGCCGAAGTGAAGCTTCGAGTGGCCGGCGTGGTGCGAAGGGCTTCGATCAGTTCCATGTCGGGACCCTACAAGCACTCGCTTGCTGTGCGATGCTCTCCGATCGGGAGGGTGACATGGAAAAACTGCAATACCTCGTATGGCTACCCGAGGGGACGCCTCGAACCGACGTGAAGCCGATCATGATCGACGATGTGGCACAGAGGTTGCTGGCCACCGACATCCTGGGTCTCACGATGGACCTCGATGACGAGGGAGCTGATGTGGCAGCCCCGGTTCCGGCACCGGAGGGCGAACACACACCGCAAGCCCTGGTGTCGGTTTGGGTGGACTGCTACGACCGGCGGGACGCCATCGAAGACATTCTCAACAGCGTGGCCGTCAGGATTGACGGGTACCAAGTGCTTGAGTCGTTGTACGCAGATTACGGCAGGAGCCAGTGGGCGGAGCCCCGTCATTGGCCCGATGGTCAGCGCTCGCCTGGGATCTTGACGGTGGCGCGCTTTGAGCAGCTTGCGGGCACGGAGTTCGAAGAATGGCTGGCCTTCTGGCATGGTCACCAATCTCCCATGTCCGAGGCGATCCAGCCTCGTTGCCGGTACGTGAGGAACCTCGTGGTTCGTTCGCTCGAGCCGGGGAAGCCTCAGTGGAAAGGCATCGTCGAAGAGGCGTGGCCCAGTGCTGAGCACGTCGTGGATCCAATGCTCTTCTACTGTGCCGACGGTGATCCAGCGGTGATGAATGCCAACATCACGACGATGATCGATCACGTCACGAAGCTGATGGACCTCTCCACGATGAGGAGCCAGACAATGAGTGAGTGGATCATGAAGACGGTGGGTGCCTAATGGGTGCGTTCAGTAAGGAAGAACTCGTCGCCGCACATGACCATTTCGTTGATGTCGCTGGTCAGTGCGCTGAAAGTCGAAATTGGCGCGACTGGGCAAACCTCTTTACGGAGGACGCTGAGTACCTCGAGCACTGTTTTGGTCGTTTCCATGGCCGAGAAGCGATCTATGAGTGGATCCAGCCGCTGATGAATCAGTGGCCGAATTCGGAAATGACGTCGTTCCCGCATGACTGGTGCGTTCTGGATGAAGAGCGAGGCTGGTGGATCTGCCAGATTGAGAACCGCTTCCGTGATCCCGGTGACGGGAGCATCCATCAAGCCCACAATCTGACCGTGCTCCACTATGCCGGCGATGGACTCTTCAGCTACGAGGAGGATGCGTATAACCCGGCCACGTTTGCCCCGATGGTGACGGCGTGGGTCGAGGCCACCAAACGCTTCGAGGAGGGCTCGTGAGTCAGTTGACCGTTATTACCGAACGAGTTGTCGCGGTGCCGGGCTCCGTTGAGGCTGGACGGATGCTGATCGCCGCCAGCGATCTCGAAGGAGCCACGGGGTGGGTCCGAAAGCCAGAAGGCCTCTGCCGTGGAGATGTGTGCGTCCCGGTCCGTGATCCAGCGGCGCTCGAGGTCGGCGAATTGGTCGACCTGGTGGGTTTCGCTCGCGCACTTGGCCGACGGAGCATTATCGACAAAGAGGCCGGGATCATCGCACTCGCCGGGGATGCGCAGGATCGTCGAGGGG
>JBAXAR010000050.1:0-14682 GCA_037142475.1 Actinomycetes bacterium | reverse complement strand
GATTCCCAGCGAGCACCACACTGCGATCGAGGACGAAGTGTGGTGCGACAGAGGTCAGGACGAACCCATCAAGGCCTGGAGCGAGGACCGGTCCCCCAGCGGAGAGGTTGTACGCCGTCGAGCCAGTGGGCGTGGCCACCAACACGCCATCGGCGGCGAAGGTCAGAAACTGCTCGCCATCAATCCGGGTTTCAACCCTCACGACATGTCCGGGGGTTGTCTTCTCAATGCTTACTTCGTTGATCGCCTGGATTCTCTGGACGCCCCGGTCGCCGGGTACCTCGACTGACAGCGTTGCGCGACGTTCCAAAGCAAGGTTGCCATCAAGAGCCTCCAGAATTGCGTGGTGGATCTCGGCTGGCGGAACCTCAAGCAGGTACCCAACTCGACCGAAGTTGACTCCCAGAATCGGGATATCGAGCCGATGAGCGTGTGCGGCGGCTCGCAGGAAAGTGCCATCGCCACCGAGACTCACGACAAGATCGGCCGTGAAGTCATCAAGGACCCCATCGGATCGCCCGTCGAGCGGTGGGGACAGAGCGATCATCTCAATGTCCACCCCTTTGGTCTCAAGCATTGTCTGAGCGCTGGTCGCCAACGCGAGGGCGGCCTCGCGGCCGGCATGGACGACGAAAGCTACGCGAGGAGTCATGACAACAACTCTGCCTCGTCGAGCGCAGCATCTGCCATCTGCTCAACGGTCGTGGCAGACACACACGCCACCTTCGACGCGAAGACTATGAACTCCGCGTTGCCTGCTGGGCCGAGAATCGGAGAGCTCACAATCCCCATGATGGTGGCTCCTGCCCCTTCAAACGTGGCAATCACGTCAAGGAGCGCTCCTCGTCGGTCCTGGCGGTCCCGCACGACGCCCTTCCCTCTGGCCGCGACCTGTCGTCCAACTTCGAATTGAGGTTTGCAGAGGACGAGAAGTTCCCCCTCTGGGCCACTGAGGTCGAGGAGCCTTTCGACGAGGGGTCGAAGAGAGGTGAAGGAGAGGTCGGCCACAACGAGCGAGGGCGGAGGAAGGGGCGAGAGTGCCTCGCACGCCTTCTGGCGATCCACGTCTCTGATATTGGTTCGCTCCAAGGAGACAACACGCGCATCGCTCCGGAGTTTCTCGTGGAGCTGTCCGTAGCCAACGTCCACGGCCAACACGCCCAGCGCCCCAGATTGGAGCAGACAGTCGGTAAAGCCTCCCGTGGCGCTCCCAGCGTCGACAGCAGTTCGGCCAACAGGACTGACAGAGAATGCCTGAATGCCGCGTTCGAGCTTCGATCCCCCACGACTCACGAACCGTGGACCTGACCCGGTCACGACAATCGGATCCCCTGGGGAGACTTGGCGACTCGACTTATCTGCCACGCTGCCTGCGACGAGGACTCTCCCAGCGGTGATGGCCTCAACGGCCGAGGTCCGTGAATCAAAGAGTCCTCGCTCGACAAGCGCATGGTCGAGCCGTTGACGTCGCATTGTCCTCAGTGGCTGTCGTCGGGCGTGCGTGAGCGCACTGCAGAGTCAATTCGCCCCATGAGGTGGTGGGCAACTCTGCTGGCATGGCCCACGAAGGCATTACCCAGTGTCGTGATCTCCTCGGGGAGTCTCGCCTCCACCTGAGCGCCGATGGTCGAAGGCATCCGACGAAGAACACGCCCGGCCCCTTCTGCCCGAGAAAGTCCAATGAGGAAAAGGGTCCTCCCCGCATCAATGAACCGACCCGCTTGGAGGCGATCTGGCATCAGTGCTCCTTTCGGTGGGTGGGGTGACATCTCAGCGATCGGTCAGGAGGCGAGGACGCCATGGAGGGCAGTCTGGACAACGTCGAGCAAGTTTGCACCGTTGAGGGTCGCACTGGCTGATCCCGGTGGAGTGGCAGCCGAGGTGACGAGCCCGAAAGTTGCCCCCACGCGATCGGCGAGGAGACCATCGGTCGAAGGGCGGTCCCCAATGACCAGACTGACGGAGTCGGATCGCTCAGCGATCAGGTCGACGATTGGCTGACCAGGCTTTCCGGCGATGAGCGGTTGGGTCTCGGAAGCCACGGCGACGGCAGCCACCAGTGCGCCCGTTCCTGGAAGGAGGCCCGTGGGCGTCGGATGCGTTGGGTCGTCATTGGTGGCGATGAATTGTGCTCCGTGGCGAACTGCGTGGGCAGCTTCCGCTACGACCTCGAAATCAAAGACCCGACTCCAACCCAAGAGAACGACATCGGGTTTATGGCGCTCGTTTCTGAGGCCTCGACGCTCGGCGGCCTCGAAAAGGCCCGACTCTCCGATGACGAGGGCAGAGCATCCCTCCGGAGCGGCATGGGCTGCCGCAGACGATGCGGTAATGATCTCGTCGGGATGGGTCTCGATACCAACCTGGGCGAGTCGGTCAACGAGCGTGGCAATCGTCGGTGACGAGTTATTGGTGACGAAGAGGATCGGAAATCCGGCTGATCGGAGAAGAGCAATGGCCTCTCCTCCACCGGCGATCGCTTCTCCGGCGAGCCAGACCACCCCATCGAGATCAATGACGACGGTGGGCGTAGCGGTCACGTGGCCTTTCGGTGCTTTCGCCGATGTGGGTGGGCCATGGTGACAACCGGACACTGCGCATGGTGGACACAGTGCATGCCGACGGATCCCAACAGGACGCTGCCGAAGTCTCCGTGACCCTTACTGCCCACTACCAAGAGGTCAGCGTCGGCCGAAAGTTGCACGAGCACGTCCGCTGGGTGGCCGGGATGGGCCTCTCGAAAAACGCTCACTCCCTCGGGGATCTCGATGCGGGCGAGCACTTCGTCGATACTGGCGAGGGCGTAGGCCTCGAGATCCTCAGTACTGATGCTGGGGGCGACCGATGACCCGAGGGCCTCGCCCATCCCTAACCAGGCTGCAGGGAACTCAAAAGCGCAGACCAATCTCACGGAGTCGCCCAGTCGGGCGCCCATATCGAGCGCCCACCGCGTTGCGTCTGCGGAACTCTCCGAACCATCGACTCCAACCACGATTTCAGCCATCACGACCTCCCTGACTTCCGACTCTACCGGCGGGAGCTTCGACTAGGGATTCTCCTGCCATTTGAGAAGGGTATTTCGTGGTGTCACTCTGACGACTTGAGGCAATCGGGTCGCTCACGAGGAACGAGTGATTCCCACTCTCGCTCGTCGTCGACGCACGGGGTGCCGACACGACGCTCGCCGTAGTGCGCTTCCAAGGCCGCCGGGAAGAGAATTCCGAGCTTCATCGCTCTGGGGACGTAGGAGGGTGCCTTCGAGAGGAGTTTCAGCGTCGCTGGTGAATGCGAGTCGGTAGGCTTGGAACATGGACTCCACCGCTACCGCAATCGCCACCGCTCGACCTCTCGGAACCGTCGGGAGCAGTTTCTACTTCGCTCCCCAATCGGTCGAACGAGGAGAAGCCATTGGACTCGACGTGATCGCGTTCTACGCAGCTGGCCGAGCTGGCGTGATCGGCGACCGTCCGGTCGACGAGGTCGATTCGATTTTCTTTTTCTTCAAGTCGGGGCTCGTTGCCGCCATGGTGGAGACGAGCCGGACGATCGCTTCGCGGGAGGTGGCGGTTGCCGCTCATATCGAGGCAGCTGATGCCTATGCCGCCGCCGCTCTGGCCGGAGTTCCTGTCGACGTTCTCGAGCGGTTCACAGACGCCACGTACGCGCTGGTTGACACGTTGCCCATGGGGCGTTGGCCGATCGTCGACGGATATCGGTCGCTTGGACGCCGGGACGATGCCGTCAGCGATGCCTATCGCGCCGCCATTCTTCTGCGCGAATTACGCGGTGGTCTTCACACGGAGATCGTGCAATCATCCGGACTCACCGCCGCCGCCGCATGCCAGTTGGACCAAGGGGGGGCGTATTTCGCCCTCCACGGATACAACGACGATGACCGTGTCGAAGAGACGGCCGAGGTTCTTGCTGCTCGCTCAGGGATCGAGGACGCCACTGACGCAGCCATGGCCGAGATCCTCGAAACCCTGACGGCAACTCAGCGAGGCGATCTCGTGACCGGTGTTGAGGCGATGCTGGTCGCTGTCACTGGTTAACCGAGTCCTTGGGGGCGCCACTCCGTCGAGCCGAGAACCAACTGAGAGCGTTCTTGAAATGGAGAATGGGTCGTTCGATAGCCGCGTAGCTCACGAGGGCGGTCGCCATGGTGGCGGCGATCACGGTGCCGAAGAAGGGCCAGAAGGCGATAGTGAAGAGTTTCAGGTGGCGGAGGTCAATGAGCTCGTAGACCCAGGTCTGGTGCCAGAGGTAGATCCCGTAGGAAATTAACCCGACGCCCATGACCGGCCAAGCCTGGAGGAATCGACGAATCAGGCCCAGCCGAAGCGGTCCGAACACCGCGGGGGCAATGAGGAAGAAAGCGAAGAGGCCGTAGAGCGATTGCTTTGCGATTTCGATTGAGGTGACTTGGTAGACAGGGTCCACGGACGCCCCGATCTGCGACACGGCCCAGAAGCATCCCGCTGCAAGGGTCCAGCTGATCCAGGGCATCCAACGAGTCGCCATCACTCGTGGCTCACGGCCTCGATGGTGGTACCAAGCGCTGGCCACGGCGAGCGACATCCCGAGTGCGAAGAGATCTAATTCAGCGGGAAGCCAGATCATGGCGAGGTGCCGGTAGGGCGACGTCACCGGGACGACGGCGATTACGCCGAAGCGCCAGATCACACTCAGTGCGACGAGAGACACGATGCCGACCACTTCTCGGCGAAGCGCGCGGTGATCGCTTCGCCGGCTTCGACTCGCCCCGAGCAGGGCGGCGAACACGGGGACGAAGGCGTAGAAAGTCATCTCGACGCAGAGGGACCACGCAGCGCTGATCCCCTTGAAGGCTTGATCGGCGAAATAGATCTGTCCGAAGAAGTAATGGCTGGCGTAGGCGATCCAGCCACCGGGGCCGATATCAGCACCGACCCTGAGCAGCGATGTCGTGACGAAAAGAGCCAACCAGTACGCCGGAACGATTCGGAGAAGACGGCGGATGAAGAAGGCGCCGGTGCGAGGGGCCCGCTCCCCCGCGAGGTGGGCTACGACGAACGGCCGGTAAAGCAGAAAGCCTGAGATGAGGAAGAAGACGGCGACACCTATCTCTAGGCGTGCGATGTAAATACCAACACCGTGCTCAGCACGCGGTGTAACCCCTGAGACGAATCCGACGTGGACGGCAACGACAGTGAGGGCGGCGATGGCCCGGAGGCCGTCGAACGAAGGAAAGCGAGGAGGTCGGGCCGGCGTGGCGTCTTCGGAACCGTCGTTGATGGACTTCGGTTCGTTACCAGAGTCCTTCTGCGAGCCCTGGCGGTGCGCACCCTTCACGCAGTCGGTCTATCAGAAGCGGCCGAGCACCTGGGGCTTCAACGCCCGCCCGTGTCGGTCGCTCCCGTTGCATCTCTGTGGGCGACTCCAAGTTCTCTGAGCCTCGGAAGGAGGAGGGGCTGAAGGTACATTCCACCCTCTGGAGAGAAGTGCTCGTTGTCGCTGTCACGAACGGCGACCCCGTTCACGGTTGATGTGTAGACACCTTGTGGGTTGATCATGCGGTTGAGATCGATGAGTACAGCTTTCCCGCCGGACTCGTCGACAACCTTCTTGAGCACCGCGTTGTACGTGTCGGTTCGCTCCGGGTCGTTTGCCGGCCACGGCGTTCCATCAGGCGCCTCAGAATTCCCCTTTATGTAGGGAAGAGTCAGAACTGCGACCTTGGCTCCGCGAGCAGCGAGGACGTCAATCGCCTGACTCAGCTGATGACTGAACATTCGGTCCCACGTTGGATCGCCAATGTGAACCCACTGGCCGTTGATGAGGCGGTCGACAACTTCCCATCGACCAACTTCGAGAGCGACGACATCAGGATTGACTTGGTCGATTTGTGCCTTGAACTTCGCTCGCCAGTTACGACACCCTTGGGCGGCGGGTCCCGGTGGTCCTTGGATCCTGACTGTCCCGTTGGGATCGAGGTCGCAGCCGAGCCACCCTCGATTCAGAACCTCGACACCCCACGGCTCGGTTCCCTGCGAAAGTCCCTGTCCTAGGGTCAGGGCTATCGAGTCCCCCAGGACCATGACCTTCACCGGTGGACCGGTGGCTGTTCCGGGGGTCACCGTCCCTTGGGTAATGGGTTTGACGACAGTTGGGGTGCCTGCTGACGCCGTAGAGGGTTCCTGTATGGCTGTCACTGCGAGCAGCAGCGCCACCACGACGAGACCGGTGACACCCATTGAGATCATGAAGGATCGATCCGCCAGCATTGTTCGGCGGCGTATCGGCATCTCGATCAGGGAATATGAGAGAGCAGAGACGCCCAGAGTGAGCCCGAGACGGACAAACAGCAGCGCCGTCCCGCTCAAACCCGTTCGCTGTCCATCGATCAGGAGATAGACGGGGAAGTGGTAAAGATACAAGCCGTATGAGATCCGGCCGAGATACCCCAACGTGTCAGTGCCGAGTAGCTGCCCGAGCGGCGATCGAGGCAGGTCGACGACAGCGAGGATGATCGCAGCAGTTGCCACGGCGATGAGGAGATAGCCGCCGTTGGGCAGGAACGGCCCTGACCCATCGATGCTGTGGAATCCCACGATCACGATCAGGGACCCGAGGACGCCTCCAGCGGCAAGAACACTTGAGGCGGACGTACGGCCGGACATGGATTGGCTCCGGCGCCACGATCGGATCCATGGCAGCCATGCAGCGAGCAACGCCCCCACCATGACCTGCTGTGCCCTGACATCAGTCCCGTAATACGTCCTTGAGCTACTTGCACCATGATGCGCCAGCCAGAGGGTGACCAGACAGGACAAGAGCAGGACACCGATCGAGAGGAGTGCCAACGACCGTCGACCGCCTCGACGGAGAGCCAAGAGGGCGGCGGCAGGCCACACAACGTAGAACTGCTCTTCGACGGCGAGCGACCAGGTATGAAGCAATGGCGATGGCGGCCCGTAGTGGACGAAATAATCCTGGCCGGAGAAGATAAATCGCCAGTTCGCCACGTAGGAAACGGTCGCAAGAGCGTCCCCTCGGATTGAGGCAACGAGGTTCGGTTGTGCGATGAAGGCGATGAATGCCACCACCATGACCATGAGGACCATGAGACCCGGAAGAAGGCGCCGCGCTCGGCGCTCATAGAACGCGAGGAACTTGATGGTTCCCGATCGCCACCATTCGTCGATCAGGATCGTGGTCACGAGGAACCCGGAAAGGACGAAAAAGACGTCGACACCGAGAAGCCCCCCTCGAACCCAAGGCACTCCTGCATGGAACAGCAGCACTGCGATGACAGCGATCGCCCTGATCCCGTCGAGGCCTGGGACATGATGCTTCAGCCCCCCGGCTAGGGAGCGAGGTGAAGAATCAGCCACCTCATGCGAAAGAGGTCGGGTGCTGTCCTGTTGGATCGTGGAGTCGGGAGTGGTCAAGCCGTCTCATGTTTCCACGGGGCACTGAGCACCGCCAGAGCGGGGTGGAGGTTTTCTTGCCTCCCGGCCCACGACCGAATCGAACCCCAGGGGGGCAGTGAGATGCGCGTGAAACTTCATTGCACTTGACGATGGCGGTTCGTCACACGCAGTCTGATGGCAGTCGCGTAGTCTCTGTTCCCATGAAGCATGGACGGACGCCACCAACTCGCTGGTGGCCCTGGGTGATCGCGTGGACCGTGCTCGGTCTGGGTATCCGGCTTGAGACGGTTCTGAGCAATCCCCACAAGCTGGCGCAGGGAGACGCGTACTTTTACCATTACACCGCCCATCTCTTCGTCTCGGGTCACGGGTTCATCAACCCCATTGCGTTCTTCGGCCATCAGGCGCACGACGTCATCCCGACGGCGTCGTTCCCACCCCTCTTCATCTTCTTGGTGGCCATCCCCGCTGCGATCGGCCTGAAGTCGTTCTTCATTGAGAGAATTTTCTGCTGCATCCTCGGAGCTGCTGGCGTGTTGGTGGGCGGAATGGCGGGGAGGGAGATTGCTGGTCGCAGAGTTGGCCTGATCGCCGCCTTCTTGCTTGCGGTGTATCCAAATATCTGGATGTCGGACCAGTTAGCGCTCTCTGAGACCATCGCTCCCCTGCTGGTGGCGCTCGTACTTCTGACGACGTATCGATTCTGGAAGGTGCCATCCGTCCGGCGGGCGTTGTGGATGGGGGCGACGCTGGGAGTGGCGATTCTCGGACGTGATGAATTGGTGCTGCTCTCTGTGTTCATCATCGTTCCGATGACCCTCGCCGTGGTACGCAAGGGTTGGAAGCAACGAATCGGACTTCTCGCGGCGGCTGCTGCCGCGGTCGTTTTGGTTCTCACTCCGTGGATCGGATACAACCTCACTCGTTTCGAGAAGCCAGTGTTCGTAAGTACGGGACTCGGCGTGACCTTGGCCTCGGCCAACTGTGCGTGGACCTATTCTGGGGAAGGTGAGGGATATTGGTATATGCCCTGCGCGCTCGACTACGCGAACCACCCTTCGCTCACAGGCATTACTGATGAATCCCTTCGTGACCCGATTCTGCAGGATTTGGCCACCACGTGGATCGCCAAACACAGTGATCGGATCGTTCCGGTGGCGTTTGCCAAGGTTGGAAGAGCATTCGGGTTCTTCCACCCCATGCAGCAAATCCGTTACGACTTCTTCATCGAGACCCGGCCCTACAAGTGGACCGTCGTGGGACTGGGCATGTACTACTGCCTTCTTGCCCTCTCGGTGGGCGGAACGGTGATCCTGCGGAGGCGACGTATCCCCTCCTTCCCGATGTGGGCGCTGGCCCTCGATGTGCTCTGCGCCGCACTTCTCTCTTTCGGCAACACCCGCTATCGGACATCGTTCGAGGTGGGCCTGGTCATCATGGCTGCCGTCCAGCTTCAGTGGATTTGGGGTCGGCTGAGCGGATCGGTGACAATCGAGCCGTCGCCATTTTTGACTTCTGAGAAGGGTGATCGGTCTTCGTCGGAGGCCTCGAGCTTTGTTGAAGCCGGCGAAGGAGCCCCATGACGCCTCGACCCGCTGTCAACGGCCGCTCAGTACTTGTCGTTGTCCCTGCGCTGAACGAAGCCACGTCGGTCGCTGGAGTGATTGCTGCGATCCTGTACTCGGTTCCTGATGCCGACGTCCTGGTCGTCGATGATGGTTCGAAAGACGACACGGCCATCGTGGCGCGAGCGGCAGGTGCCCAGGTGGTGCGAAACCCCTTCAACCTCGGCGTTGGCGGGGCGATGAGAGTGGGCTTCCGGCTCGCCCTCGCCAAGGGCTACGACACACTGGTTCAGGTGGACGCAGATGGTCAGCATGACCCGGCTGATGTGGCGACCCTTGTCGGAGCGCTCGATGATAGCGATGACCCTCAAGTGGTCATCGGTGCTCGATTCGCCGGCGCTGGTAACTTTGAAGTGCCCAAGGCGCGCCGCCTTGCCATGAGAATCCTTGCCCGCCGCCTGTCGAGGATCACGGGAACTGAACTCACGGACGTCACCTCGGGGTTCCGAGCTCACAACAGGGCGGCAATCGTGCTCTTCGCCGACTGCTACCCCGCCGACTACCTTGCCGACACAGTCGAATCCCTCGTGATCCTCGCCGATGCGGGAGGACGCGTCCAGCAAGTACCCGTGACGATGCGAGCACGTGAGGCCGGAGCGCCAAGCCAGTCGACTCTTCGGGCGGCAGAGTACCTCGCTCGAGTAACCCTCTTCCTTGGCCTCTCCGCATTCCGCCGACGATCGAGTGAGCGAACGAGTGAAGGGGCCTCCTCGTGATTGGTGTCCATGTCATTGCATTGATTAGCGCGGTGATCACACTGACGGTGATCATTGAACTGTCTCGCCGACGTCAGATTCCCGAGAAGTACGCCGTGATCTGGCTAGTGGTCGCAGCGGTCATCGCCGTATTCGCTATCTTCCCAAGCCTCTTCAACGCGATGGCTCACGCAGTAGGTGTCAAGAATCCGCCCGATCTGCTCCTGGTGACCGCCTCGCTCTTCCTCCTCGTGATTTGTGTCCGGTTTAGTTTCGAGATTGGACGGCTCGAAGATAAGACGCGAATCCTGGCCGAAGAGGTTGCCCTCCTCCGGAAGGACCTCGATGATTTGGCTGCCGAGGACTGAACGTTCGCTACGTAAACAGGCTGATGACGTCAAGGCGGTCAAGTACCTCTTGTGACAACAGAGGGACGGCTTCGAGAGCACTCATGTTCTCAACAACCTGCTCCGGCGTGCTGGCCCCTGTGATCACCGTCGAGACGCGGGGATTCTTCAGGCACCAGGCGATCGAGAGTTGTGTGAGGGTGATCCCGAGTTCGTCAGAGATCTCCTTCATGGAACGAACCTTGGCATTGCGGCTTTCGTCAGTGAGAGTCGTCTTGAGCCATTCGTAGCCCGGAAGGGTCGCTCGGCTCCCTTCTGGGACCCCGTCGAGGTACTTGCCGGTGAGAAGTCCTGATGCCAACGGGGACCAGGTGGTCAGGCCGAGTCCGATGTCGTCGTAGAGGCGGGCATATTCGTTCTCGACACGGTCCCGCCACAGCAGGTTGTACTGGGGCTGGTCCATGAGGGGCTTGTGAAGGTGATGGCGGTCAGCGATGTCGTAGGCAGCCCGGATGTCAGCAGCTGACCACTCTGAGGTCCCCCAGTAGAGAGCCTTCCCGGCACTGACGATGTCTGACATCGCCCAGACGGTCTCTTCGATTGGCGTGTGGGGGTCGGGACGGTGGCAGAAGAGGAGGTCCACGAAGTCAAGGCCGAAACGATCGAGCGAGCCATCGATCGAATGCATGAGGTACTTACGGTTCAGGGTGTTCTTCATGTTGATGTCGTCATGGAGCCCCCAGAAGACCTTGGTGGAGACCACGTAGCTGTGGCGCGCCCATCCGAGACTCTCGATGGCTTGACCCATGATTCGCTCGGACTCGCCACCGGCGTAGCCCTCGGCGTTATCGAAGAAATTCACCCCGGCATCCCGAGCTGCCGAGAGGCACTCTGCGGCGAGGCCGGTATCGAGCTGCGTGTTGAAGGTGACCCAGGAGCCGAAGCTCAGAGCGCTTACCTTGAGACCTGATCGGCCGAGGTTGCGATACTCCATGGTGCGTCTCACTCCTTGTGTGTCCGAAACCCCTCGATCGGAGATTCGTGGTGCGCAGCGAAGTCTTACAGATTCCGACGCACCCGCTCAGAACCAACTGGAGACCAATCGGGCGATCGCTGCACCGATACTGAGAATCAGCAATGCCCCGCCGGAACCGATGGCCACGCCGATGCCGAGCACCACAACGTCCTCCAGGATGATTGCCAAGGTCACGACAACCGCCCCAAGAGCCGGCAAGGTATCCAAGCCCGAGAAGGGCGGTGCGACCGCTGCGAAGACGGAGAAGCAGATCAGGATGCCTCCAAGGATTCTCACCGTGGAGCGTCGGCGAAGGAAGGTCGCTCCCCTCGGGTGTGAGATCCTTTCGAACCATCGAATCCGCCGAACCATGAAGGGAAGAGCCTTTTCGGTTATCGACGGACCGAGCGACCGCTGGCGGATCACCGGAGGGAGCCAGAGTGTCCTGAAGCCGATGACCATTTCTGCAGCGATCAGGATTGCGATCCCCTCGAAGACGTGGGTGATGCCTCCCGTGGGCAGGGGTAAGGCTGGAAAGAACATCAACACCATGATCGTGACCGCAAATGATCTTTCTGAGAACACCTCGCCCATGACGCCGATGGTCTTGGAACCGTCCTCAGAAAGCCATCGCTCAAGTTGATTGCTGAACGGCTCGACGATCATTGTCTGGCTTCGACTCTCGGCGGCGATGCTCCGGATCGGGCCGTGGGGACACGGGCGTTGAAGCTCATGAACTACCAACCTAGCGAGAATGGTGGTTGCCTGATGTGGTTTCTGGTGTGGCGATGATGGGCCCTGAGGGATAGCCGTCGTACCCCCTTGTTCACTGTGTTCGACGGATCCGATACGGTTTTGGTGTGCTCAGGATCAATGTCTCCAGTGGGGTGGCCCATCGATTGCCAGCCGACCTGAACAGCGCCCTTGTCGCTGATCCGATGGCTCTTGAGGCATGGGAAGACATCACCCCGCTTGCCCGGAATGAGTTCATCTGCTGGATCGAGGATGCCAAGAAGCCAGCAACCCGAGAACGCCGTATTCGACGGACGCAAGAGGAACTTCTCGATGGCATGCGTCGACCCTGCTGCTGGCCTGGGTGCACCCATCGTGAGCGCAACGGCAAGGCGTAGACCTGACGAACGGCCACGCCCCCGTTCCGGCGCACGTCCGAGCACCAGCGGCGCTCCTCAGGGTTCACCACTCCCCGATCGGCTTACTGGGCGGTGTCGTGTCTCGTAGAGGAAACCTCGGAAATTGCTGCAATTCGAGGGAATCCCGACGATACTGAAGATGCAGCGATCCACGCGGGAGTAGTTAGAGCCACTCGCTGCTCCTACCAGGATCGATGTTGAGAGGATCACTTGATGCGAGTTCGAACCTTCCTGGCAGTGGCAGCGTTCGCAACAACGTCGCTGTCTTTGGGAGCCTGCGCGAACCAAGGCCATGATTCCCCGGGAACAACGTCCACGGTCGCCGAGACGCCATCACCACCTTCTGCGTATTCTTCGGCCGTCTGGCCGATCGAATCAGGGCCGTTGAGGTACGCCACCCCAGAACAAGCGGCTCAAGGTTTTGCCACTGACTATCTCAAGATATCGAACCCGGTGATCGATTCGTTTCAGCAGGGCGATTCACGTTCAGGCGAAGTACCCATCCGACCGACAAGCACCGGTCCTGTGACGACAGTGATGGTGAGGCAGTTGGGTTCGGCGAGCTCATGGTGGGTCGTGGGGGCCGGAACTGACGCAATCCAACTTTCTGAACCCAAATGGGGGGCTTCGATCTCGTCTCCAGTGGCGCTCGTCGGCGCCGCTGGGGTGTTTGAGGGAACCGTCCAAACTCAGATTCGTCAGAGTGACGATGGAGCCACAGTCCTCGGAGCGGGCATCGTGACGGGCGGGATGGCGATGACGCCGTTTAGTGGAGTACTCACGTTTTCCAAGCCCAGCACTCAACGCGGTGCTGTGGTCCTCTTTACGCTCTCTCCAAAAGATGGCTCGGTTTTGGAGGCTTCAGTCACCCAGATCACGTTTGGCTGAGGTTTTCACCGCCCAAAAAATCAAAGGATCTCGGCCCACCAGGCTCAAGGCGCTCAGGGGAGTTCGTGGACATCGGCTGTGACCCTTCCGGTGGTGCCGAGTCGGTAGCTCTTGGCGGTCTTCTGCGGGGTTAGATGAAGATCCTCACGAGGCTTACGATGCCGAGGATGAGGAGCAGGATCCCCCCACCCTGGCGGATCCGAGCAAGGGGGAGAACCTTGATGAGTGCCCTGCCGCCGAAGGCCCCGATGGCAGCGACCGAGAGCATCGCAGCGGTCGACCCAAGAAACACCGGGATCGGTTGGTTCGACTTCGCTGCGAATCCCGCCGCAAGGAGCTGGGTGAGATCACCCGTCTCGGCCACCAGCAGGATGGTGAACGCCTGGAGGCCTGTCCGCCAAGTGGTCGAGACCTTCTCTTTCGCAGCTTCGCGTTCGCCTTCCTCAATCTCTTCTTTCTCAGGGACAATCAGGAGGTAGGCGGCGATCCCGAGGAACATCACGGTGATCATGATTTCGAGTGCAAGGTGAGGGAGCTTCTCGAGGAGTCCTCCAGCCGCTGCAGCGATGGCCATGTGGATGGTGAATGCGGTGGCCGCCCCGAGCCAGATGGCCAGCGGCTTTCCCCGGCTTGCCATGATCAAGATGGCGATCATCGTTTTGTCCGGCAGTTCGGCGAGGAAGATGACGCCAAAGACAGTGAGCAGGAGAGCAAGGTTCATGATCGGATCTTCGTCAGTCTATCGGTGAGGCGCGCTCTTTCGCCCAAGGCGGAGCCGACCGCTCTCCCAGCTTGACGTCCTGCAGCACCATTCTCTGGCTCGGGTGGACAGGACGCAAAGAGATTGAATCAGCAGCGCAATCGAGAGCGCCAAGATTTCTAGCTCCTCGGATTTCAACGGGCTGTGATCATAGCGAGTGGGTCCCAGTCGGGACGGCCCTTGGAGAGCCGGGCCGGAGCCTGCTCACGGGCGGAGACGGGTTCAGCCGACGGCGACGTTGAAGCCGAGGGTCTGGTTCCAGGCCCGGTTGCCGATGGTGTCGCTGTAACCGATCAGGAACGTGTAAGCGCCGGCGATCGCCGTTTCGGCGATCGTGACCGTGACGGTGTAGGCGCCGTCCTTGACGTCGCCCGAGGTGAGCGTGGTCGTACTCGCGCTGATCCAGCCGTTGACCTCGTCGTCGACGAGAAGGCCGTTGGGGCCGAGCACGAATACCCCGATGCCGGCCACGCCAGACTCGTCGATGCCACGAAGGGTGAAGGTGACCTCGTCGCCGGGGGCGTATGAGGCCTCAGGCTGGGTCTCGAACCCGACGCTGGGGGCGGTGTAGTCGGACGAACCGTTCTGGACCTCGAAGTTGTAGCTCTGGCTGAAGCCGTCGACGCCGTTGCCGAACACGTCCCCGGCACTGAGGAACACCGTGTAGGTGTCGTTCGGGGCGAGCTCCGGCATGTTGCAGCTGATGCGGTAGACACCGTCGGTCGAATTACCCGAGATTCGGGTGGGCTCGAGCGGGAAGCCGCACCACCCTACGAAGCCCTGGCGCCC
>JBAXAR010000049.1:0-14874 GCA_037142475.1 Actinomycetes bacterium | reverse complement strand
CCACATGCCGACACTGGCCTGACCGGTCGCAAGATCATCGTCGACACCTACGGCGGCATGGCTCGTCACGGCGGCGGCGCATTCTCAGGCAAGGACCCCTCCAAGGTGGACCGCTCGGCGGCCTACGCCGCTCGCTGGGTTGCCAAGCATGTGGTGGCCGCCGGTGCGGCCCGCCGGTGTGAGGTTCAGGTCGCCTACGCCATCGGCGTGGCACGCCCTGTCTCACTCCTCGTCGAGACCTTCGGAACAGAGAATGTCGACCCCGAGGCCATTGAGAAGGCCGTCTCGGAGCTCTTCGACCTCCGTCCCGCAGCCATCGAACGTGAACTGGATCTTCGTCGTCCGATCTACAAGAAGACCGCAGCGTATGGGCACTTCGGACGCGAAGAGCGGGAGTTCACCTGGGAGCAGACCACGAAGGCCGACGAGCTTCGCCGGGCCCTCGGCCTCTGAGCCATGAGGTGACCGGCGATGATGATCGCCGGACGATCTCGGTCCTCACCGAGGTGGGAGCGGTCTCGCGGCCGTTGGATTACCACCTGCCCGAAACGTTCACTGGTCCGAACACGGTAGGAAGCCGCGTTCGCGTGCCGCTCAACGGGCGATCGGTCCGCGGTTGGATCGTGCCAAGCGAAGGCACGACGTCGCTGAGTTCGGTCAAGGATGTCACCGCGTCGCTTGGTTTTGGTCCTCCAGAGACTGTCGTTGCTCTTTGTCGCTGGGCTGCCTGGCGCTGGGCCGGGACTGCGGCGAGGTTTCTCGGCACGGCGTCGCCAAGCACCCTGGTGCCGAGGCTTCCGGTCGCCCCTCGCCTCCGGACCGATATCGAGGTCCGAGGTCACCTCGGGAAACTCGGCAGCGAACTTGCTGGCTCCACGGTGGCCACGGTGGTCCGAGTCGGCCCTGCGAATGACCCGTTCGATTTGATCTTGGGGGTCTTGTCCTTGGGGGCAAAGGCCCAAGAGTGTGGATCAGTGGTGGTCCTCGTGCCCGGTCTTGCGTACGCCCGTCGGCTCACGGCACGCCTCGCGAGGCGCGGGATTGCTGCTGTCGATCTGGCGGAGGGCTGGGATGCCGCCCGAGCAGGCTGGCCGGTGGTCGTCGGGACTCGAACCGCTGCGTTCGCTCCGGTTCCCAAGGTCGAGGCGATGATCGTCCTGGACGCCGATGATGCTCGCTTTGCCTCCGAGGCAGCCCCCACATGGCGGGCGGTAGACGTGGTCGTCGAACGGTCGAGACGAGAAGGGGCCCCGGCACTGCTCGTGACGAGTTGTCCGACTCCGGAACTGTCGGTGATTGAGGAGCAACGGGCGGAACCAGAGGCAGAGGGCCGAGCCGGTTGGCCGCGGATCATCGTGGTGGATCGCCGCGATGAGGACCCCCGCAATGGCCTGCTGTCGTCGACCTTGGTCGATCGCTCCCGCGAAGCGCTGGAGGCGATGCCCGAGGGCATCGCTGTGGCCTGCATCCTGAACAGGACGGGGAGGGCCACGCTGTTGGCCTGCAAGCGCTGTCAGGCCTTGGCGCGGTGTGATTCGTGTGATGCGGCGGTCGCGCTCGATGAGGTCCTTCGCTGCCCGCGATGCAATGAAGTCCGGCCGATTCTCTGCACGGCCTGTGGGTCAACGACACTCAAGCGGCTTCGGCCCGGCACCGCACAACTCGCCAGCGAACTCTCATCACTGCTTGGTCTCGATGTTGTCGAGGTCACCGCAAAGACTGATCCTGAGAAGCTTCGAGGGGCGCGGGCGGTTATGGGGACCGAAGCCGTGCTGCATCGCGTGCGCCGTGCTCACCTCGTTGCCTTCTTGGATCTTGACCATCATCTCCTCGCTCCGCGAGCGGGAGCCGAACTCGGTACGTTGGCCATGATCGGACGCGCCGGACGGCTTGTGGGCGGCCGATCGGAGGTTGACGGGGGGTCAGTCCTGCTCCAAACCCTGCTTCCGGACCACAGCGTGATCACGGCAGCACTCTCGGGAGACCCCACAGAAGTGATCGCTGGGGATCTTGAGCTGCGCTCGACGCTCGGTCTCCCACCCTTCCGGGCCGTCGCGCTGCTCAAGGGCAAGGGGGCGCCCGAATTCGCCCGAAGTATGGCGGAGCAGGGCCTCGATGTGCGAGAACTCGACGGCGACCGCTCGGTGGTGGTGGCTCTCGACCACACGTCGCTGGCGGAAGGGCTCGTGAGGGCGGCCCGACCAAAGGATCCTGTTCGGATCTCTGTCGACACCGTGGAGCTTTGAGAGCCTTGCAGGCCTCCCGCGCCGGTAAGATCGAAGCGTGAGTCCGCACCGAATCCGCAAACATGGCGACCCGATCCTCCGGTCGAAGGCAGTGGAGGTCACCGAGATCGATGCCAAGGTGGCGGCACTCTCCGAGAAGATGATCGGTGTCATGTACGCGGCCCCAGGTATCGGTCTTGCCGCGAACCAGATCGGTGTGCAGCGTCGGGTGTTCGTCTATGACCTCGGTGACGGTCCTGTCACGGTGATCAACCCCCACATTGTGGAGTCTGCGGGGGAGTGGACCTACGAAGAGGGCTGTCTGTCGGTCCCTGGACTCTCCTGGGAAATCACCCGACCCAATGAGGTCCACCTCGTTGGCTACGACCTTGACGGCAATGAGATCTCAATCGAGACCGACGAGTTTGAAGGTCGGGTCTTCCAACACGAGATTGACCACCTCGATGGGATCCTGCTCCTCGATCGGCTCGATGATGACCAGCGGGCCAAGGCCAGAAAACTCCTCCGGGACCGATCCGTTGACCTTGCGGCGTCGGGCGATCCCGATGGCCTCGGCCTCCTTCGCTCCGCAACGGCTGACTGACCCCCTGATGGCACGCTTGGCGTACCTCGGGACCCCCGATCTGGCGGTCCTGCCTCTACAGCGCCTTGTGGAGGCGGGCCACGAGATCGCTCTGGTGGTCAGTCAGCCTGACGCCAAGAGGGGTCGAGGTGCGACGATGCTCCCCAGCCCCGTCAAGCAGGCAGCGCTTGATTTGGGCTTGCCGGTGACTGACGACCTCTCGGCGGTGGGCGATGCGGGGGTCGAGATGGCAGTGGTCGTGGCCTACGGCAGGATCATTCCCACGACGCTGCTCGAGGAGGTTCCGATGGTGAACCTTCACTTCTCGCTGCTGCCTCGGTGGCGAGGTGCCGCACCACTGGAGCGAGCGATTCTCGAGGGTGACGAGTCCACGGGCGTGTGCGTGATGGGCGTGGAGCCCGCCCTTGATACCGGGCCTGTGTATCGGCTCGCGGAGATCGCGGTCGGTGACAAGAACCTCGTCACGCTCCAAGATGAACTCTCGGCACTTGGCGCTGAACTACTCGTGACGCTTCTTGCTGGCGGCACCGAGGCATTGCCAGAGCCAATTCCCCAGGTCGGAGAGGCCACCTACGCCAAAAAGATCACCAGCGATGATCTCGAGCTCAACTTCAATGGTGCGGCGATCGACGCGCAGCGGACGATCAGGCTGGGTCGGGCGTTCACGTGGATTGACGACAAGCGCCTCCGTGTCCTCGAAGGACGACGAGCAGCAGCAGTCGGTGGTGCGCCAGGAACGCTCGAAGGTTGTGTGGTGGCGACTGCTGACGGAGGCCTCGAACTCGTGACCGTCCAGCCTGAGGGAAAGCGCCCGATAGAGGCGGCCGCATGGCGCCGAGGCCTCCGCGGAGAGGGCCCCGTGGTTCTCGGGAGAGGTGACCGAGATCGTGGCCCGGGGCCTAGGCTGGTGCCATGACCTCGGCCTCACGAATCGACCCAGGCCCCATCGGGGCGATCAAAATCGCACCCTCGGTGCTCGCTGCTGATTTCGGAACGTTGGCCAGTGCGGTGGCGACGGTCACGCCTGGCTCGGATTGGCTCCACGTCGATGTGATGGACGGTCACTTTGTCCCCAATATTTCGATCGGACCGCCGGTGGTGTCGTCACTCCGGCGTCATACCAATCTGTATCTCGACTGCCATCTGATGATCACTGATCCGGGGGAGTATCTCGAGCCGTTCGCACGTGCTGGCGCCCAAGGCGTCACAGTCCATGCGGAGCTTGGCGATCTCGATCACGTGATCGCCGAGACGCGGGCCCTCGGTATGATGATCGGACTTGCGGCCAATCCAGACACTGACTTTGAGGCGATCGATCGCTACCTCGACGCCGTCGATCTGGTGCTGTGCATGACGGTGTTCCCCGGGTTCGGGGGCCAATCTTTCATGCCTGAGGTGCTGCCCAAGATTGCCGAGGTTCGCAAGGCGATCGACGAGCGAGGTCTCGATGTCGAGATCGAGGTTGACGGAGGCATCGACGTCGCCACGACCCCCCTTGTCGTTGCAGCGGGAGCAACGATCCTTGTTGCCGGGAGCGCAATCTTTGGCGCTCCGGACCCACTCGCGGCGGCGGAGGAGATCAGAGCCGCTGCGCTAGCCGTCCCGAACTAGAGCGCTTCGAGTTTCATCGCTCATGTCCGACACGACGCAGATGTTCGAAGCGCTGATGGACCGAGCACTCGTTGCCGGGCGTGGCGCCCGCCAGATTGCGGCGCCAAATCCCTGGGTTGGAGCAGTACTCGTCACAGAGGACGGCTCTGAGGTCTTCGTGGGGGCCACTGAGGCACCTGGAGAGCGCCACGCAGAGATCGTTGCCCTCGAGGCAGCCGGGGAGCGGGCGAGGGGTGGGACCCTCGTCGTCACGCTGGAGCCATGCTCGCACCATGGGAGAACAGCGCCCTGCTGCGATGCGATCGAAGCAGCGGGCGTCGCTCGGGTGGTGGTTGCCCTGTCCGACCCTGACCCGAAGGTCGATGGTGAAGGAATCTCGAGACTTCGGGCGGCCGGGATTGACGTCGTCGAAGGGATTCGTCAGCACGAGGCCGCCGAGCAACTTGCCGCGTACCTGCACCACCGCCGTACAGGTCGGCCTCTCGTTGTCCTGAAGCTGGCGGCCACGCTGGACGGTCGGACCTCAGCTCCCGATGGCACCTCGAAGTGGATCACCGGCCCCGAGGCTCGCCAGGACGTGCAGCGGCTCCGGGCCGACTCAGACGCCATCGCCGTCGGCGCTGGAACGATTCGCGCCGATGACCCCGAACTCACTGCTCGGACTGACCCGCCGCCCCATCGACAGCCCCTCAGGGTTGTTCTCGGTGAGATCCCTGATGGGGCCAGAGTCCTCCCGGCTCGCTCACTGACAGGTCCCTTGCCCGAGATGCTCGACACCCTTGGGGCCGAGGGCATCCTCCAGTTGCTCGTTGAGGGTGGGGCCACTGTCGCCCACGCCTTCGTCGACGCTGGTCTGGTTGATCGGTTTGTCGTCTACCTCGCCCCCGGAATCATGGGTGGCGACGATGGTGCGCCTCTGTTCCGAGGTGCGGGATCGGCAACTCTTGACGATCTCTGGAGAGGCCGATTCGTCTCAGTCGTCCGATTGGGCGAAGATCTACGCTTGGAGGTGGCCGGCTGATGCCGTTCTCAACGATTGAAGAAGCCGTTCAGGCGATTGCCGAGAAGAGGATCGTGATCGTCGTCGACGACGAGGACCGCGAGAACGAGGGTGACCTGGTGATGGCGGCCGAAGCCGCCACACCGGAGAACATCGCCTTCTTTCTTGCTCATACCTCGGGTGTGATCTGCGTTCCCCTGGAGACTGAGCGAGCCGACGAGCTTGACCTTCCCCTGATGGTGGTGGCGAATACCGAAGCGCAGCGAACGGCCTTCACCGTCACGGTGGACTACCGGCATGGGACCTCGACGGGTATCTCTGCTGCCGATCGAGCCGCCACGATTCAATCGTTGATTGACCCCGGCACCCGACCGACCGACCTCAACCGGCCCGGACACATCTTTCCTCTCAGGTATCGACCAGGTGGAGTCCTGAAGCGAGCGGGCCACACTGAGGCGACGGTGGACCTTTCGCGCATGGCGGGGCTGGCTCCGGCCGGCGTTCTCTGCGAAGTGGTGACGGCCGATAAGTCAGGGATGGCCCGTCTGGCAGAACTTGAGGAGTTCGCTGAGACTCACGACCTGCCGCTGATCTCAATCGCCGACTTGATTCGGTATCGGCGACGTCACGAGAAGCTCGTGCGTCAAGTGGCCGAGGCGAAGATCCCGACGGCGGTCGGAGAGTTCCGGTCGGTGATCTACGAATCAGTCCTTGACGGAGAGCAGCACATGGCCTTCGTGGCGGGTGAAGTCGACGGCAAGGAAGATGTCCTGGTCCGGGTCCACTCAGAATGCCTCACCGGAGACGTGTTCGGCTCGCTGCGTTGCGACTGTGGCCCGCAGCTCAATTCGGCGCTGGAGCAGATTGCTGCGGAGGGGTGTGGCGTTCTGGTCTACCTGCGCGGTCATGAAGGTCGAGGGATCGGACTTGGTCACAAGATTCGTGCCTACAAACTCCAAGAAGACGGCCACGACACCGTGGACGCCAATATCGAACTCGGTCTGCCGGTCGACAGTCGTGAGTACGGGATCGGTGCACAGATCCTCGTCGATCTCGGAGTCACCACGATGCGCTTGATGACCAATAACCCGACGAAGTACGGGGGACTTGAGGGCTTTGGCCTCGACATCACCGAGCGGGTATCACTTCAGAGCTCGCCCACACTGCACAACATCGATTATCTGCGGACGAAGCAGCAGCGTATGGGACACATCCTGGAGGGCCTTGATGACAACGTCTGATGAGACTGCCATTGATCTTGATGCAGTAGCGGTTGCTGCCACCAAGGTCGGTACCCACCTCGAAGGAACGCATGACGGAAGCGGGCTGCGGATAGGAATCGCCTGTGCCAGGTTCAACGGAGGGATCACGCTCCGGATGCTCGATGGGGTCCTCGAAGCGGCACGGAGGCTTGGCGTGGATCGTGGCGACCTCATCGTCGGATGGGTTCCTGGAGCTTTTGAACTCCCCTTGCTCGCAAAGGCAATGGCCACGAGTGGCAGTGTCGACGCGGTCATCGCTCTCGGAGCAGTCATCAGGGGCGAGACCGGTCACTACGACTTCGTCGCCGGCGAGTGCGCTCGTGGACTCCAAGACGTGAGCCTCGAAACCTCGCTTCCTGTGATCTTTGGCGTGCTGACCACGGACACCGTGGCGCAGGCTCTTGAGCGCTCTGCCCCCGGCCTAGGAAATAAGGGTGCCGAGGCACTCGAGACTGCCGTCGAGGTGGCCAGACTGCTTCGCATGGCGCCTCTTGGCTGAGATCGGCTGACCTGCCCCTCCTACTGGGCCACAATGGGGGGGTGCTGAACCTTGTGCTCCCCAAAGGCTCGCTTGAGCGAGCAACGATGGAACTCTTCGCCGATGCCGATCTTGCAGTGCATCGGTCGAGCGATGTCGACTATCGCGCCAGCATCGATGACCCTCGGGTCGGCGAGGTGCGTATCCTGCGTCCGCAGGAAATCCCCGTCTACATCGCTGAGGGGCGCTTCGACCTTGGCATCACCGGTCGTGATTGGATCGAGGAGCGGGGCTCGGAGGTTGTCTCGCTTGGCGAACTGGGATACTCGAAGGCGACCTCGAATCCGATCCGTGTGGTGCTCGCTGTGGCGGGCGATTCGCCATTCGACACCATCGAAGATCTGGCAGCGCACGCCGGGAGGCTTCGGGTCTCCACTGAATACCCCGAGCTCACGGCCCGTGCTCTGGCCGCCAAGGGTGTCGATGCAGAGATATCGCTGTCGTACGGCGCCACTGAGGCCAAGGTTCCCGACATCGCCGATTGCGTGGTCGAGATCACTGAAACCGGCCGAGCCCTTCGAGCGGCTGGTCTCAAGATCATTCACACGCTTTTGATCTCGAGGACAGAGGTCATCGCCAACCCAGCGGCGGCGGCTGACCCCGAGAAGCGCCACGCCATGGGGCAGTTGATGACCCTGCTGGCGGGAACACTCGAGGCTCGCGAGAAGGTACTCGTCAAGCTCAACGTCGCTTCGGGGAACCTCGAGGCGGTCCTCAAGGTACTTCCGGCACTGCGCTCCCCAACGGTCTCAGAACTCTCTGGGAATGCGGGATTCGCCGTGGAGACGGTAGCGGCGAAGTCCGCCATCAACACCCTGATCCCGGAACTCAAGGACAATGGGGCTACCGACATCATCGAGATGGCACTGTCGAAAATCGTTCATTGACCATGGCGGAACCGCTGCTTGGTCGGGTCACGGCGTTCGATGAGGAGCGAGGGCTTGGCGACGTCGTGTTGGCGTCGGGTGATGCACTCCGCTTCCACTCGACAGCGATCAGCGATGCTTCACGACGGATTGCGATCGGAACGCACGTTGCGGTGCTCCGTTCCGCTGCGCATGGGGGAACGATGGAGGCCTCGATTGTGGTGAAGCTTCCGGCCTGAGATTCCTCAGGTCCCCGCAGCCTGCAGTTGGACCCACGCGAGGCGTAATTGGGCAAGCCCCTCCGCCACTGGCTCGGCAGCTTCGCCGAGACGGTCGCCGAGAGCGTCGACGATCCCGCCGAGGGCATCGATGGCCACCTGGGCCTCGGTGAGTCGAGGCGGTTGTTCGGAGAGGTACACAGCGGCGAGTTCGAAGAGTCCGTAGCAGTGGTTCGCAATCACCACCGCTGGATCTGAGGTGGCAAGTTCGCGGCGGAGAAGGTCGAGTTCCTCGGTCTCGTTGCTGTCGTTCGAGTCGCTACTTTCTCTGGCGTCGGTCATGGCTGCTAGGTTAGGTCTTTGTTCACATCAAGCGGGGTGCCCGAGGCGAAAGCCACGGTCTCCTCCACCTGACCACAAGGACCGCTTCGCGGACCGTTCGGTGCATCAGGTTGAGAAGGTTGCGACGAACGAGTCGTGAGCCATCCCGCGCGAGACGTGGTACCGCCTGCCAAGTGGCAGTGGTCCGGAAGCAAGGGAGAGGCCCGATAGCAGTTGCCGCAGCAGGAGAGCACCGGATCAATGACAGGATCCGCGTCCGTGAGGTCCGACTTGTCGACCCTGATGGTCAGCAGCTCGGGATCAAGCCGCTCCCAGAAGCTCTGTCGATCGCCCGAGACCTCGACCTTGACCTCGTTGAGGTCGCACCGACAGCCAACCCGCCCGTGTGTCGCATCATGGACTACGGAAAGTTCAAGTTCGACGAGGCGCAGAAGGCCAAGGAGTCACGGCGCAAGACGGTCAACGTTGGCGTCAAGGAGATGAAGTACCGACCCAAGATCGGCCCTGGTGACTTTGACACGAAGACTCGCCAGGTGGCCAAATTCCTGGGAGAAGGCCACAAGGTCAAGTTGACCATCATGTTCCGAGGCCGAGAGGTGTTCCATCCAGAGTTGGGGAAGAAGATCCTCGATCGTGTGGCGGAGACGATTGGTGACGGCGGCAAGATCGAAGCGGAGCCAAGGCTCGATGGTCGGAACATGACCATGGTCCTTGCCCCCCAGAAGCGAAGCAAGCCAGCGGAGGCGAAGGCCCCCGCGGAAGCCGAGGCGTCAGCGCCCGTTGAGACTGCTCCCACGGTCGAGGCGGACACGGACGCTGAGAAGACGAACACAGGAGAGGGATGACATGCCGAAGATGAAGACCCACAAGGGAGCAAAGGCTCGGATCAAGATCACCGGGACCGGAAGGCTCCGACGCCGCCAGCAGAACCGTGGCCACATCATGGAGAAGAAGTCCTCCACGCGGACTCGCCGCCTCTCGAACGAGGTTGAGATCCACAGTGGTGACGAGCGCCGCATCAAGCGGATGCTCGGCCTCTAATCCCCTGTTCCACACCTGACCGGGCGCTCGATGAGCGCCGAATGACTACCAAGACCTTGAAGAGAGAAGGAGCCGAACGATGGCAAGGGTGAAGCGCTCTGTCAACGCACGCAAGCACCACCGTGCAGTACTTGAAGATGCCAAGGGTTACTACGGCGCACACAGCCGTTCGTACCGCTCGGCCAACGAGGCTGTTCTGCACGCGAAGCAGTATGCATTCCGTGACCGCCGAGCTCGCAAGGGCGAGTTCCGCAAGCTGTGGATCCAGCGGATCAACGCAGCCGCTCGCCTGAACGGCGTCAGCTACAGCCGGTTCATCGCCGGGCTCAACGCCGCAGGTGTCGAGGTCGACCGCAAGGTCCTCGCCGACTTGGCAGTGAACGATGCCGGAGCCTTCAGCGCTCTGGTCAAGGTCGCCACCGAGGCACTTGGCTCAGAGGCGACGACCTCCTGAGCCAGCCGCTTGGCCCTCGGAACCCCGAGGTGCAGCGCCTTCGGCGTCTCCTCTCCTCACGTCGTGATCGACGCGAGGAGAGGATGTTCGCCTTTGAGGGTCCATCGCTCCTCAGCGCTGCTCTCGAGGCTGGATGGTTCATCGAGCGCGTCTTCGTTGCTCCTGATGGGCATCACCATCCCGATGTCTCCGAGGCGGTTGAGCGAGCCAGAGCTGTGGGAATCGACATCAGCTCTCTCGAGACCGGGGTCCTTGAGAAGGTTGCTGATGCGGCTACTCCGCAACCGTGCGCGGCGATCGCTCGCACACGGGAGACACCGCTCGAGGAGATCATGCTCGATGGTGTCGTGCTTGTCCTCGACGAGGTCCGGGATCCAGGAAACCTCGGAGCTGTGATTCGGGTGGCCGAGGCGACCTCCTGCGTCGGTGTCTACCTCGTCGGAGAGTGCACCGATCCGTTCGGCCCCAAAGCCCTCCGGGCATCGGCTGGTTCCGCCTTCCGCCTCCCGATAGTCCAGGGGGAGTCATCACATTCGACGTTGAATGCCCTGTCGGCTGCGGGCTTCACGTCGTTTGCGACCTCGTCGCATGTCGGGCTGGATTTCGCCGAAGTGTCCTGGCCGATCCGGTCAGCGATCATCTTCGGCAATGAAGCAGCGGGACTCTCTCCGTCAATGATTGACGCATGCGATACCTCGGTCAGGATCCCGTTGGCCGAGACTGTGGAGTCTCTCAATCTTTCCGTTGCGGCTGGCATCTTGGCCATGAGCGCCGCACGTGGACTCCGGGCTCCCGACCGTGGAGAGTCACGATCTACGATGACGTCCATGTCGCCCCGGGAGAACCCATGACGCCGCCACTCGATGAAGCGGCGATCCTGAAGCTCGTCGAAGAGGCCACGCAGCTCATCCGGACTGCCTCGACTCTCGATGTCCTTGACGAGACGTCAACCTCGGTTCGGGGGAAAGAGTCGCCACTCTCGCTCCTTAAGCGCTCATTGGCAACGGTGGAGAGCATCGAAGAGCGCAAGGTGGTTGGACAGCGGCTCAATGAGGCTGTGATCTCGGTCTCTGCTGCCATCGATACTCGCCGAACGATTCTTGAGGCAGAGCTGCGCGTCGCCCAACTCGACAATGATCGGCTCGACCTCACCGAAGTGGTGGTCGAAGATCTCCGGGTTCCCCTTCGTCGAGGCCATGCGCATCTCGTTGCTCAGACGAGACGTGCACTCGAGGACGTCTTCGTGGCCATGGGCTTCACCGTCGCCGAAGGTCCAGAGGTCGAGACGGATTGGTACAACTTCGAAGCACTCAACATTCCGCCTGGCCACCCGGCGCGCGACATGTACGACACGATGTACCTCGATCTCGGTGAACCCGAGACTGTTCTGCTTCGGACGCACACGTCGCCGACGCAGATTCACCTGCTCGAACGGGCGGTGGCTTCCAAGTCACTTCCAGTCCATGCGGTCATGCCAGGTCGCTGCTATCGGCTCGACACGCCCGACGCTCGGCACCTGCCGGTGTTTCATCAGATCGAAGGACTTGTTGTCGATCGTGGGATCACCTTCGCTGATCTTGCAGGAGTGATCGAGACATTTACCGCGGCGTATTTCGGAGCCGATATCCACGCCCGCCTCCGGCCCGCATATTTTCCATTCACCGAGCCATCGGCCGAGTTCGAGATCACCTGCACCATCTGCAGGGGTGAGGGATGCCGAACATGTTCGAAGACAGGTTGGATCGAGCTCGGTGGCTGCGGCATGGTGGATCCAGCAGTGTTCGAAGCAGTGGGGGTTGACCCCACCGAATGGTCGGGCTTTGCGTTCGGTTTCGGTATCGACCGGTGCGCACAAATGCGTCACGGTATTGCAGACATGAGGTCGCTGATCGAGAACGACCTCCGATTCGTTCGTCAGTTCTAGGAGATCACTCGTGCACGCACCACTTTCATGGCTGAGAGACTTCGCTGATTTCCCCGACGATGTTGATCTTCTTCGCTCCACCCTTGATGACCTCGGCCTCGTTGTCGAAGGCACGGAGATTGTCGGCGAGGGTCTCGGCGACATCATCGTCGCGAGGATCGACGAGATCACTGCAATTGAAGGTGCTGACAAAGTCCGGCGAGTTGTCGTCGACGCCGGTGCTGGTCCGGTTGAGATTGTCTGTGGCGCCTCAAACTTCGTCGTGGGAGATCTCGTCCCCCTGGCCCCGGTCGGTGCAGTGTTGCCGGGAGGATTCGAGATCTCACGTCGGAAGATGCGTGGGGTGACGTCCAATGGCATGTTGTGCTCCGGACGGGAGATCGGCCTCGGGGACGACCACGCAGGGCTTCTCCTCTTGACTGAGATCAAGGGCGCCGCCCCAGGACAGCCCATTACCGAGACACTTGGCATCGAAGCTGACGTTGTCTTCGACGTTGCGGTGGAAGGAAATCGTCCGGACGCCTGGTGCATCGCTGGTATTGCGCGAGATCTCGCGGCCCGGCTGGGATTGTCATTCAGTGCCCCAGCGGGTGACCCGATCATGATTGGGGACACCGAGACGGGAGATCTTGCTTCCGCCACCATCCTCGACGAAGAGCTGTGCCGCCGACTTTCGGTGGCTGTGTTTCAGAACGTCGTCGTCGGTCCTTCTCCCGAGTGGGTGGCCAGTCGACTCACGCTCGCCGGCATGCGCCCCATCAACAATGTGGTTGACGCATCGAACTACGTGATGCTCGAGCTGGGCCAGCCGACGCATCCCTATGACCTCGACAAGGTTGAAGGTCGGACCATCAGGGTCCGCCGAGCCACGGCGGGAGAGTCACTCGTGGGGCTCGACGGTCAAGAGCGCCCGCTGGGAGTTCCAGGACGCGGTCTTGGTGACAAAGGAGAGGACTGCGTCATCTGCGACGGCCTCGACGTCGTGATCGGGATCGCTGGAGTGATGGGCGGTTCGAGCACCGAGATTGATGAGGGATCGACCACAGTCCTCCTCGAAGCGGCCAACTTCGATCCAATCGCCATCACGAGAACCAGCAGGCGACTTGCGTTGCGGACGGAAGCAGCTGCGAGGTTCGCCAAAGGCACCGACCCGCTGGTCCTGGAAGCGGCAACGGCACGGTTCGGAGCCTTGTTGGCTCTCAGCTGCCCCGATCTGGCGTTTGCTGCTGACCCGATCGTGGCGCCACCGAGCGCGCCGGAACTGGCGGTCATCAGCGTTCCAACAGATCGGATCAGTGGACAGCTTGGGATCGACTTCAGCGCTCATGATGTTGCCGAACTCCTGGAACCAAGGGGTTTTCAGGTCACCGGTGGCAGCGAGGGTCTCGAGGTCACCATTCCGAGCAATCGCCCTGATATTCGTAGAACGCACCACGGCGTCGCTGATGTGATCGAAGAGATTGCCAGAACGTATGGCTACAGCAGGCTTCCTCGGCGGTCGGCGGCGTGGTCGGAACCGGGGGTTCCGTCTGCGAGGCAGCGACTACGCGCCGAACTTCGGGACGCATTCATGGGTCTGGGCGCCGACGAGGCATGGACTTCATCGCTGGTGGGGCCGGGTGACATCGCACTCCTCGGGATCGATGAGCCCGAAATTGTGGTGGCCAACCCACTTACGATCGATGAGTCGCGTCTGCGCCGCTCCCTGCTGCCGGGTCTCCTGCGATCGGTCAATTACAACCTTGAGCGACGGCAGGATGACGTAGCGCTCTTCGAGATTGGGGCAACATTCGTGCACCCTGAGGTCTCGCCGTCGCCGACACAGGTCAGGGCGGGATCTGCTGGTGGGCGGGAGGCATCAGTGCCTGACGAGCCTGAGCGCGCCATGGTGCTCATGGCCCGCGACGGTGATGACGCAAGGATCGCAGTCGGTGTCGCTCATGCGGTCGTCGCTGCGCTGCGACTGACCGATGTGAGGGTCCGGACAGTGGTCGATGGGAATCCCTTCACGGCGGGACTTCATCCGACGAGGTCTGCCAACCTCGTTGATGCAGAAACTGGGTCCGTCCTCGGCTCGGTGGGCGAAGTCGACCCCACGCTGGCCAGCACACTTGCTCCGGCCTCGAAGGGCCGACGACTGGCGATTGTTGATCTCGATGTCGACGCCCTAGCTGACCATTCGAAAGCTCTTCGGATGAGCCCCACCGCATCAGTGGTGAGTCGGTTCCCCTCCTCGGACTTCGATCTGGCATTCGCGCTCGCCGATGACGTCCCGGCCGATCGACTCATCGACGTGATCACTGCAGCTGCAGGCCCTTTGATTGAACGTGCCCGCCTCTTCGATGTCTATCGAGGTGCAGGCGTGGTGGAGGGCTCCCGGAGCCTGGCGATTCGATGTCGGGTCGTCGCTGATGACCGCACGTTGTCCGAGGACGAGATCGCAGCGATCAGATCGTCGATGATTGATGCTGCCTCGGCGCTCGGAGCCTTACTTCGCTGAGTCGACCTCGAGGATCGGGTTTTCGCTCGATTCGCGCCTCTGACTCGTAGCAAGGATGGACCCGAGGATGATCATGGGGAATCCAATGATCATCCCGTTCGTGATTGGCTCGCCGAGCAGTGTGACGCCAAGGGCGATGGCGACTGCGGGGTTGACGTAGGTCACCACCGTGCTTCGAGTGGGTCCCACCTCAAGGATGAGGGCGAAAAGTGTCAGGAATCCCATGGCGGTGCACACGAAGGCGAGCACGGCGATGGCACCGATGACATTGTTCGAGACGTGCGATGGG
>JBAXAR010000048.1:0-15046 GCA_037142475.1 Actinomycetes bacterium | reverse complement strand
GCCTGGGGCTCGGGATCTCTCGGGAGTCCCAGCATCCGCTCGCCAATAACGTTCCTCTGGACCTCAGAGGTGCCGCCAGCGATCGTCAGACACAACGTATGGAGCAGCTGGCGACTGAACAGTGCTGCGGGACCTTCGGCGCCCGTGGGACCACTCGCCCCCAAGATGTCGAGGCCGAGATCGGCCACCCGCTGATCGTGTTCTGCCCCGAGCAACTTCGCCAAGCTGGCCTCAGGGCCCGGCTCGAGACCAAAGACCGATCGCAGCACTGATCGCTGGCGCATCTGAGAGAGTGATTGGGCGTCGACGAGGAGTCGCCCTAGCGACTCATGCATCGAGTCATCAGCGCCTTGGTCGGCAACCAACGAGAGTGCACCCTCCAGGGCCTCACCAAAGGCGCTTGAACCGGCGAGGGCCACGCGCTCATTCGACAGCGTCGTGCGTGCCAGCTTCCATCCATCGTTGACGGCTCCAACGACACAGTCATCAGGGATAAAGACGCCATCGAGGAACACTTCGTTGAAGAGCGATTCCCCTGTGATCTCACGCAGCGGCCGAATGTCCACCCCTGGTGACTTCATGTCGAGCACGAAGTAGGTGATGCCCTGATGCTTCGGGGCGTCGGGGTCACTTCGGGCCAGCAGGATCCCGAAGGAGGCCCACTTCGCCGCCGAGGTCCAAACCTTTTGGCCGTCAATCTGCCAGCCGCCGTCGACTCTGGTCGCCTTGGTGGTCAACGAAGCAAGGTCGCTGCCCGCTCCAGGCTCACTGAAGAGTTGGCACCAGATGATCTGGCCTCGGATCGACGGCGCGACGAACCGTTCCTGCTGCTCGGGTGTCCCATGGGCGATCAGCGTCGGAAGAGCCCATGCGGTGACGTGCGCCGGCGGACGCCGAACGTCAGCCTCGGCCAAGACCTCATCAATGACGAGCTGCTCGACCGCGCCAGCACCTCGACCGTAGGGAACAGGCCAATGGGGGAACTGGAGACCTCGTTCGCCAAGCAGTGCGGTGTGCTCCGAGGCCTCGCCCGCGGCAACCTCGGCCACCAAGGGCTCGATCGTCGCCCGGATGGCATGGGCCTCCTCCGGCAGATCAATCCCGAGGTTCCGCCGGGTTCCCTCGAGCGCCATGGAAGCGACGGCACGACGAGACGCCGCCCCGGTACCGAGAAGGCCTCGAAGAGTCGCGGCGCGGCGCAAGAAAAGATGCGCATCGTGTTCCCAGGTAAACCCCATCCCTCCGAGCACTTGGATGGCATCCTTGGCCGCTCGGACACCACCATCGAGGGTGAGCGCTGCTGCGGCCTCCGCACAGAGCACGGCTTCGTTCTCCGTCGAAGGATCACCAGCATCGAGATGGTCAATCGCCAGAGCCGCGTCCCACGTCGCCGCCGTCATCTGCTCAACCGCAACCAGCAGATCTGCGAGACGGTGCTTGACCGCTTGGAATTGCCCGATGGGGCGCCCGAACTGGATTCTGGTCTTGGCGTACTCGTTGGCGGCCTCGAGGCACGCTCGTGCACCCCCGGTCAGCTCGGCTGCCGCCAGGGTCACGCAGAGGGCTCGCGCCAAGGTGATGCTGATTCCCTCGATGATGTGCTCGGGCGAGACGACAACCTTGTCGAGCACCACTGTGGTCACACGACGAGTTGGGTCGAGACCGACGTGCTCGATCGTCGTGCACCCCTCTCCACCGAGAGGAACCATGACAAGACGCGCCGCGGTGTGGTGAGTGACGACGCAGAGCATGGCGTCGGCTCCACGTGCCGCCAAGACCGAGGGCAGTGTTCCGCTGATCAGCAGTGAGCCGTCAGGGCCAGCCTCCGCTGACAGCGTCGGAGCTCCGAGCGACATCAGGGCAACCGTGACCGCGACGTCGCCCGAGAGGAGCCGGGGCACCATCGCGTGAGCGGTCTCGCTCGCAGCGCCACGCTCGAGCAGGGCGGCAGCGAGTGCTGTGGTCAAGAACCCCCCAGGGGCGACCACTCTGCCGAGCTCCTCGGCCACGATGGCCAACTCAAGGAACGTTGCGCCCTCGCCGCCGAGCTCGGTTCCAATGTGGATCCCCACGAGTCCCATGTCGCGCAACTCAGGCAGCGTCGTGTCAGCGAGCTCCGCCTCGAGATCGAGATACTCCCTCGCTCGACCGGCCAGCTGCTCCTCGGCGAAGCGCCGGATCGTTTGCTGGAGCTCGACATGGTCTTCACTCACCCCGATGGGCATGGATGCTCCTGTTGACGAGAACGTGTTCTAGTTGGTGAAGTCTCGCGCAGGATTGCTGTGCGAGCGAGATCGTTGGGCCCGGCGAAGCGGATTAGATCCGATGAATGATGTTGAATCGGGAGGTGACCACCGGGTCGCCGGTGGACGCGTCGCTCCAGACCGTCTCGGTCACCACGAAGGTCATGGTCTTGCCCTTTGACTCCTTGGCGTAGGCGTCGACGATCGTTCCGACACCCCGAAGCACGTCGCCCACCATCACGGGTCGGTGATAGGAGAATGACTGCTCGCCGTGGAGGATGAGGCCACCCTTCGCCATGAGAGGCGCCAGGGCGGCCATCATTCCGGGACCCTGCTGCTCAGGGTTCTGCAACTCAGGGAACCGGCCCCAGGCCTCCATGGCGATGGGGAAGGTGGGCGTGGCGACGATCGAATCGAATCCGGCGTCGACTGCAGCGGCGGCATCCTTGGTCGCCGGGTCGTCGTCGAAGACGCACTCGGCGAAGAACGACACCGGCCCTCGCTCGACCACGACGGTTGAGACCTGCGTGGTCGTCCCGATCAGATCCTGAAGTGTGGTGTCATCACCCATTGACGTCGCCTCCTGCGCTGCTGATTCGAACTGCATCGGCCGATCCTTCGTCGATCCTCACGATCGCTCAGAACTGCCGTTCGAGACCGTAGCCAATGAACATGCCTCCGGGCGATTCATGGGATCTCACCCGTCGAGGATTCCCACGTCGGCCAGCCGATCCGCCAAGGCCCGGAATGCTCGGCCTCGGTGGCTGATGGCGTGCTTTTCGGCTGCATCCATCTCGGCAAAGGTGCGGCCATCACCCTCATCAGGGACGAAGATCGGGTCGTAGCCGAAACCCCCGGTCCCCCGCGGAGCCTCAATGATGACGCCGGCGACCTCTCCCGTGGCGAAGACCTCGAGGCCGTCCGCCGTGGCGCCGTAGGCAACGGTGGCGAAATGAGCGCGCCGGTCCTCGAGACCGGAGAGTTCGTCGAGGAGCTTCGCCATGTTCTGCTCAGAGGTAGCGCTCACGCCCGCATAGCGCGCCGAGTACACCCCGGGGGCTCCACCGAGGGCGTCGACCACGAGGCCGGTGTCATCGGCGATCGCGAGTTCGCCAGTTGCTTCACACAACGCCGTCGCCTTGAGGCGAGCATTTTCGAAGAGGGTGTCACCGGTTTCGTCGATATCGCCGACGTCATTGGGTCGCTCGATGAGCTCCACGTCGCCTCGGGTCGCCAAGATCTCGATGATCTCCGCCGCCTTGTTGGGGTTGGCGGTGGCGACCACACAACGTCGAGTCATCGAGGTCGCGGCGAAGGATGCGTCGAGAGCACCTCGGCCTGAGCAGCGAGGATCTGCTGGATCCCTCCCTCAGCGAGATCGAGGAGTGAGTCGAGCTCAGATCGGCTGAATGCCACCTGCTCCGCGGTGCCCTGCACCTCGATGAACCGCCCAGACCCGGTCATCACCACGTTCATGTCGACCTCAGCCCTGGCGTCCTCGACATAGGGAAGGTCCAGCATGGGAACTCCGTCAATGATCCCCACAGAGATCGCCGCCACGGCGTCGGTCAGGGGATGCTGCGTCATATCGCCCTCGGCGATGAGACGACTGCAGGCATCGTGAAGGGCAACATAGGCGCCACAGATCGAAGCGGTCCGCGTTCCGCCATCGGCTTGGATCACGTCGCAGTCGACGGTGATCTGGCGCTCACCGACCGCCACAAGGTCAGTGACAGTCCGGAGGCTCCGAGCGATCAACCGCTGAATCTCCTGCGTTCGTCCCGACTGCTTTCCCTTGGCTGCCTCACGAGAAGCTCGCTCTGGCGTGGAGCCAGGGAGCATCGAGTACTCGGCGGTGACCCAGCCTTTGCCCGAGCCCCGTAGCCACGGTGGGATCCGATCCTCAACCGAGGCGGTGCACAGCACTCGGGTTCGCCCCATCGAGACGAGCACCGAGCCAGGGGCAAAGACGGTGAAGTCCCGCTCAAAGCTCATCGGTCGAAGCTCGTCGAGGGTCCGTCCGTCGCTTCGCAGCACTCGGGGGTCGATGTTGCTCATGGTGGCACTCCTTGCATCGTGGGGTCGCATCGTTGTCGGTCATCGAGTTGCCGACAGCGCCCTGAGACTAGAAGTAGATCACCTTCTTGGCGCGCTCGACGACCGTGTCGATGTCGTCCGTCCACGCTCCCGTCGAGAGGTACTTCCATCCATCGTCGCAGGCGATGGTCACGATCGTGGCCGTCTCGCCCTCGGGAATCTGACTCGCACAACGAACCGCACCCGCCATGATCGCCCCCGATGAGATGCCGACGAAGAGGCCGAGATCGGTCATCTTGCGGGTCCACTCGATGGACTCCTTAGGCCGCACGACCGTCTTTCGATCGAGGATCTCGGCCCCACCAAGTTCGGCGAAGATCGGCGGGATGTAGCCGTCATCAAGATTTCGTAGCCCATCAACCATCTCACCAGTCGGAGGCTCAATGGCCCACACCTGAATCGCCGGGTCCTGCTCCTTGAGGTAGCGACCGACGCCCAGCAGGGTTCCCGACGTCCCGAGACCAGCTACGAAGTGGGTGATCTCTGGGCAATCACGGAAAATCTCCGGACCCGTGTGCTCGTAGTGGGCCTTCGGGTTGGCGGGATTGGCGTACTGATAGAGGAAGGTCCACTCCGGGTGCTCACTGGCGAGCTGGCGGGCCATGCGCACCGCACCGTTCGAGCCCTCTGAGCCTGGTGACTCGATGATCTCGGCCCCGAAGACCTCCAGAAGCTGGCGACGCTCGATCGAGACATTGGTCGGGAGCACGACCTTGAGGTGATACCCCTTGAGTCGACAGACCATGGCGAGGGCGATCCCGGTATTGCCCGAGGAGGGCTCAATCAGGATCTGGCCAGGCTTCCCTGGAGTCAGAATCCCGTCAGCTTCGGCCTGCTCCACAAGGCTGAGCGCCACACGATCCTTGACGGACCCCGCAGGGTTGCGCCCCTCGAGCTTCGTGTAGATCTTGACGTTCGGATTGGGGCTCAGTGCCGAGACGTCGACCATCGGTGTGTTGCCGATGAGCTCCAGCACCGATTGGACGCGAGCCACAGGATCCCTCAGCCAGCCCCGCCAGCGACCGCCGGAAGGATCGAGACTTCGTCGCCATCCTTCACCGGCGTGTCCAGCTTCTGAAGGTAGCGGACGTCATCGTCGTTGACATAAATATTGACGAACTTGTTGAGCTCGCCGTCTTCGGCGATCACTTGACCGGCAAGGCCCGGGTTTGCCCCGACCAACTCGTTGAGGACCTCTCCAATCGTGGATCCAGAAAGCTCCACGACGGCGCGCCCACCGACGTGGGGGCGCAGCACGGTGGGAAGTCGAACGGCGACGGGCATCGATGAGCCTCCTCAAGGGGCCGACGGGTGTCGGCGGATATTCTTGACTGAACTAGTCACATATTACCGGGCGGCACTGCCTCCCGTGCGCCTGGTGGTTCCAATGAGGCTCAGTTCGGCGCCGCGGCCGTGGCTGCTCTCGCAGCGGTAGCACCGGCGAAGCGTCCGAACATGGTCGAATCACCGATCGACAGCCCGGAGCAATAGCCGAAGGAACACACCCCCGACGTTGTACGACCGGCGGCGAGCAGCCCTGGAATCGGTTCACCGGCGAGGTCCAGGACCTCACCAGCCACGGTGGTCTCGAGACCGCCAAGTGTGAACGCGGCATACGGAATGGCCGTGGGACGCAGGTCGAAGACCCCCAATGGCCCGAGAAGAGGATGAACGAGGGAAGCGTCCTTATGAGCAACCGGATCATCGCCAAGAGCAGCGTGCCGGTTATAGACCTCGAGGGTGGCCTCCAGCGACCCTGCAGGAAGACCGATTTCCTCCTCCAATTCGGAGACGGACTCCGAGACCCACGTGGCACGCAGACCCATCCAGTTCGGGACGTAGCTCGCTTCATCGATCACGAGGTAGCACGCGCCCTGTTGCTCAAAGAGTGCCGCTTGACCCATGCGTCCGTTGTAGGTGTCCTCGTTGATGAACCGCTGGCCTCGGCTGTTGATGATGATCCCTTCCATAAGTTTGCGGGGCGGGATGATCGGGAGGGCAACTTCTCCGGCGTGCATGTTCTTCACACGAGCACCGGCGGCCTGGGCCATCTGGATCCCCCGGCCATCGTCAGCCTCGGTGCCCACCTTCCAGCTGGCGCCGAGGAGCGCAGGAGCGTTGCGTCGCACCATGTCGTCGTTGCAGATGAAGCCACCGGCCGTGAGAATGACTCCCCCTCGGGCATGGATCACCAGCGAGCTGCCATGTCGGCGTGCCACGACACCGATGACCCGGCCCCCCTCCACGATGAGGCGCTCGGCTCGGGTGTCGAACGACACCTGAGGACCCCTGGCGATTGCCGCATCGGTCAGCGTCGTCATCAGGAGGCGGCCCGTCGATCCGGGCGTGCGGATCAAATGCCCCCGAGGCGCCGGTGTGGCGATCTCAACAAAGGGCCACGCGTCCTCGCCACCGGAGTAGACAAGGCCCTCAGTGCCCACGGTCTCCATCTGGGTCTCGTGGCTGAAGGAGTGCTCGAACTCAAGGCCCTGAGCCACCAGCCAGTCGAAATGTTCCACGCTGTGCTCGGTGTAGGCCACAATCTTGGCCTCATCAACTTCAGGGCCACACGCGGCTCGAAGGAACGCAGCCATGTTGGTGGGAGAGTCTTCGAAGCCACAGGCTCGCTGGACCGCTGTTCCGCCACCGAGATAGATAATGCCGCCAGCCAATGCCGCCGCTCCCCCGGGGCCACCCATCCGCTCGAGGACCATCACCTCAGCCCCTGCGTCGCAGGCGGCGATCGCTGCCGCCGTTCCTGCTGCCCCGAAGCCCACCACCAGCACGTCGGTCTGAGAGTCGGGAGGCCCCGCTTCGGCGGCGGAGATAGCGAAGAAGGTGTCACTCGTTGTCATCGTCGCTGCTTTCGTCGTGGTCGTCAGGAGACGGTGGCGGCTCGGGCCGCGGCGAAGCCAGCAAAGCGACCGAACATCGTCGAGTCCCCAATCGAGAGACCCGAGGCATACCCAAACGAGCAGACACCCGAGGTCGTGCGCCCTGCGGCATAGAGGCCAGGGATGGCCTCGCCTCCAAGGTTCAGTACCTCGCCGGCGACCGTCGTGTCGAGCCCTCCGAGGGTGAATGGGGCGTAAGGGGCCGCTCCGACCCGTAGGTCGAAGGCACCCAGGGGCGGCACGAGCGGCCGAACCAGTGATGCATCCTTATGGAACAGCGGGTCCTCGCCTCGCTCAGCGTGCCGGTTGTAGAGGGCGATTGTCGACTCAAGCGATCCCGCCGCCAGGCCCATCTCCGCTTCAAGTTCCTCAACCGTCTCGGTGACCCATGAGGCAGTCAGGCCCATCCAGTTCGGCTGGTAACACGCCTCATCAACCACAAGGAAACATGCGCCGCCGTGCTCATAAAGAGCCGCTTGACCCACCCGGCCCATGTAGGTGTCCTCATTGATGAATCGCTGCCCGTGGCTGTCAACGATGATCCCTTGAATCAGATCGCGGGGCGGGATGATGGGAAGCGACACTTCTCCGGCATGCATGTTCTTGACCCGTGCACCAAGCGCTTGGGCCATCTCGATCCCTCGGCCGTCGTCGGCCTCGGTGCCCACCTTCCACGTCCCCTTCAGCAGAGTCGGTGCGTGGCGTCGGATCATGTCGTCATTCCAGATGAAGCCACCGGCGGTCAAGATCACGCCCCGTCGAGCCTTGATGGTCACAACCTCGCCGTAGCGCTGGGCCATCACGCCAACCACCCGACCGTCGGCGACGATCAGGCGCTCGACTCGGGTGTCGTAGGAGACGTCAACCCCGCTGGCGACCGCCTGTTCGGCCAAGGTCTTCATCAACAGCCACCCGGTCGAATTCTTGGTCTTCGCGAGATGTCCACGAGGAGCGGGGGTGGCGATCTGATTAAAGGGCCACGCGTCTTCGCCACCGGACCACACCAGCGCCTCGGTTCCCCTTGGTGCCATCTGGGTCTCGGTGCAGAGCCGGGCGTCGTAGTCAATGCCCCGAGCGACCAGCCAGTCGAAGTGACCGAGGCTGCCTTCTGCATAGGCCACCACCTTGGCTTCGTCTGGCTCGGGACCACAGGCCGCCATGAGATACCGGGTCATGTTGTCGACCGAGTCCTCGAACCCGCACGCCTTTTGGACTGGTGTCCCTCCGCCGAGGTAGACGATTCCCTCGGCAAGGGCGGCGGCACCGCCGGCCCCGGCAGTGCGCTCGAGGGCGATGACGTCAGCACCTTGCTCTCGGGCGGCGTGGGCGGCACAGGTTCCCGCCGCGCCAAAACCGACCACGACGACATCAGTCTCGAGGTCGAAGACTTCGATCTCTGAGGCCTCGATTGGCATCAGCGAATCATCGATCATTACCCCTCCCCTCCGGTGTCTTCAGGCACCGGGGACGTCGCCTCTGGATCAGCTCGAAGCCTTCGAAGGTCGATAGAACAACGCCAGCTGGAGCAACGCTCCGCCGATGCCGACCCCTGCTGCCACTGCCACGCCAACCCAGGGATTGAAGTCCCAGGTCTTCAAGGCATGGTCCAGCGACCAGCCTCCCGCCCCAAGTCCTCCGAGGGAGATCGCGGCCAGCGCCACGACCAGGCAGTACTCGTAGCCTTGGCCTGGGTGGAAGACGAAGAATCCGTTCTTCCAGTGCACCGTGATGATGGCCACGACCATCAGCGCCGTGAGCCCGGCACAGGCCAGCGGCGTTAAGAAACCAGCGATAAGAAAGGCTCCGCAGCCAATCTCGGTCACCGCGGCAGCGAGGGCATTGGCCTTCCCAGGGCGCATGCCCATGGAATGGAACCACCCTGCCGTGCCGGCGATCTTGCCGCCGCCAAAGAACTTGTTCAGACCGTGAGCGGCGATCATCCCCCCGAGCGTGACCCTGAGGATCAGGAGGCTCAGGTTGAGAACTGTCTCGTGTTGATCAACCATGGCGAGTGACATCAGTTTCCTCCGGATTCAGCGTGCAACATTTGAATCATGACCCTACAGGTCGCCGAAAGCGGGTTGGGGCGCTCGTCAATCAGCCGCGATCCGAATCTCTTCTTCGGTGACCTCGCCATCGAGAATGCGATAGCTGCGCACCGATGCCATCGGTTCACGCAGCGAGATGATGACGTAGTGCCACGTGGGGTCCGGCGCCTGGATGATGTCGGTGGGTGACGGATAGGCCTCGGTGTGGGTATGCGAATGGAAGACCCCGATGATCGAGAATCCTTGGTCTTCGGCATCGCGATCGGCCCGCAGATGCGCCCTCGGATCGACGGTATAGACCTTGGCCGAGGCTGCGATGTTGTCGGTTGGGTAGATCACCGCCACCTCGCTCGTGCTCGGATCGCCACTGAGGAGACCACAGGCTTCATCAGGGAGTCCGCGCAAGGCGTGCGCCACCATCTCGTCGATCTGCGTTTGCGACACGGTGAGCATGCGCCCCACGCTACCGAAGGCAGCCGCGGTATCGGCGGGTAGCCTTGACGGCGTGGCACAGGCGAAGCGCACCAAGGCCAAGCGGGACGCGCTTAAGGCCCAGGACAACGGGGATCGAACCGTTGCCACCAACCGCCGTGCCCGTCATGACTTCGACATCCTCGAGACCCTCGAATGCGGAATCGTCCTCCAGGGATCCGAGGTCAAGTCGCTTCGAGAGGGCAAGGCCCAGATGGTTGACTCCTATGCCAGGGTCGACGGCAGCGAGCTCTGGCTCTTTGGGCTCCACATCCCCCAGTGGGTCTTCTCCACAGGGTTCGGTGGCCACGACCCTGATCGGAAACGCAAACTCCTTGTTCATCGTCATCAGATCAATGATCTGGTCAGCCAAACCCAGACCCAGCCCCTGACGATGGTGCCACTCCGCCTGTATTTCCTCGAAGGGAGGGCCAAGGTGGAATTAGGAGTGGCCCGGGGTCGAAAACTTCACGACAAGCGCCGAGCGATCATGGAGCGCGAGAACAAGCGTGAGATGGATCGTGCGGTACGAGAGCACGCCCGCTGGGGTTGATCGATTTCAGGACGACACTGCGGCTGGTGCCTCGTGAGGTGGCGACACCAAACTGAGAGCCACCGCTGAGGCAACCGCCACGACGAAGGACACTGCCGCCAACAGACCGAGGCCAGGTCGTGCCCGGTCTCCGAGAACGGCGATCCCAATGATGGCCGGAGCCACCGTCTCTGCCGTGCAAAGCCATGCCATCGCCACGGTCGCCGAACCACGTTGCAACGCTGCGGCGAAGAACACCAGGCCCATGATCCCAAAGGCCGCCAGCGCCCAGGTGAGCGGCTCAAGAAAAGAATGCCAGCCAATCGACGTCGCCGAAAGCGATCGAGCACACAGCGCGGTCCCTCCGAAGGCCAACCCGGCAAGACCAGCCAAGACGCTGGCTGAATGAGCGGCCTTCATGATTCGTGGCGTTGCCACGCCAGCCACGGCGATCACGATTGCGGCGACGAACATGGCGATCGTGAACCCGCTTGAGAGCCGCTTGGCGGATTCGGGTGCGCCTGAGATCGCCAACCCGATCAGACCCAACCCCAAGATGATCAGCACACCGACCTGCCGACGATTTGGTCGGAGATGCTCAATGAGGGCGGAGAACACCACCACGAAGCCCACCGAGGCAGCGACCAGAGCTTGGACGACAAAGACGGGGAGTGTCGCCAACGCCACAAGCGACAGCAGCCACCCAGCGGTGTCGATTCCGAGGCCCATCAGGTAGGGGATTTGCACCGCCACCTTCGCCAGTGTGCGCGGGTTGAGTGTTCCCGAGACCGCCACGCGCTTGGCTCCCACGCTCTGGAGCACTGATCCGAGGCCAAAAAACAGAGCACACGAGAACGCGGCAAGGTAGGCGATGACCATGGAGCCACCCTACGGGGCATTGCTTTCAACCTTCGGGCTTTACCTTCCGGATTGAAACCCAGGCACTCGCAGACTCCGAAGCATCAGGTGATCTGGGCCGAACACCAGAGTGATCAGGCGTCAGCCTCAGCGATCGTGCTCTGGATCGCCAGCACTCGTCGAGCCTCGTCGACGTGAAGATTCTCGATCATCCGCCCATCAACCGTCACCACGCCGCGTCCGTCACGCTCGGCCTCTTCAAACGCGGCAATGATGCGCTCGGCCAACGCAACCTCTTCAGGCTCAGGAGAGAACGCCCGGTTACACGGCTCGACTTGGCTTGGGTGCACGAGGGTCTTGCCGTCGAAGCCCATCTGGCGGCCCTGACGGCATTCACTGGCAAACCCCTCGTCGTCCTTGATGTCATTGAAGACACCATCAAGGATGACCTTGTCGGTGGCTCGAGCGGCGAGGAGCGCCAGATAGAGGCCCCCCAAGAGCGGGTCACGACCCGGCACACGCTGGGCATGGAGTTCCTTGGCCAGGTCATTGGTACCCATGACCAGAACGTTGAGACGCTCAGAGGCGGCGCAGATCTCTTCGGCATGGAGCATCGCGACTGGGGTCTCGAGCATGGCCCAGATTCGAGTTCGGTCGGGAGCGCCGTGGCGCTCGAGAGCGGATTCGATGGCGTGGACATCAGCGGCTGAGTTCACCTTTGGCACGACAACTCCGTCGGGGCCAGCAGCGGCGATGGCGGCAAGGTCATCGTCGTGCCACATCGTGCCGATCCCATTGGCTCGGATCGTGATCTCCCGATTGCCGTAGCCACCGGCGGCGAACATCGAACAGGCTCGCTCGCGGGCCTCGGCCTTGGCGTCGGGAGCCACCGCGTCTTCAAGATCGAAGATCAGAGCGTCGGCCGATAGTGCCTTGGCCTTCTCGAGCGCACGTTCGTTGGCCGCAGGCATGTAGAGCACACTGCGTCGGGGTCGAAGGTCGCTGGTTGCCATCTCAGTCCTCCAGGGTGATGGTTGCGTAGAGCTCGGCGAGCTCAGGGTCACGGGCTGCAAGGTCTTCGGCGAGATCGACCATCACGCGGCACTGCTTCACCGACGCGTCATCTTCCATCTTGCCGTCCAGCATCACGGCTCCGGTTCCATCGCCCATGGCGGCAATCACCCGTTGCGCATGACGCACATCGGCCACGCTGGGAGAGAAGACTCTGCGGGCGATGTCGATCTGAGCAGGATGGAGCGACCAGGCGCCGACACATCCGAGGAGATAGGCATTGCGGAACTGGTCTTCGCAGGCGACCACGTCAGCGATGTCACCAAATGGTCCGTAATAGGCGGAGATACCGTTGGCCTGGCAGGCGTCAACCATGCGGGCGATTGTGTAGTGCCACAGGTCCTGTTGGAAGATTGCCCGAGGTCCGTGGATGTCGCCGTCGATTGGATCCTGGCGCACCAGGTAGTCAGGATGGCCACCGCCGACCCGGGTGGTCTTCATGCGACGATTCGCGGCAAGGTCAGCCGGACCAAGCGAGAGTCCCTGCATCCGAGGCGATGCTGCGCAGATCTCTTCGACGTTCGATACCCCACGCGCTGTTTCGAGAATCGCATGCACTTGGATTGGCCGGCTCAAGCCAGCTCGAGCCTCGAGTTGGGCCAACAGTCGATCGACGTAGTGGATGTCCTCGGCCCCCTCGACCTTGGGGACCATGATCACATCGAGAACATCGCCAACCTCGGTGACCGCTGCGATCAAATCATCGAGCGCCCATGGCGAGTCGAGTGAGTTGATCCGTGTCCAGAATTGTGCGGTTCCGAAGTCCACCGACTTCCCAACGTCAACCATCCCTTGGCGGGCGGCTTCTTTCTCGCTGGCGGGGACGCCATCTTCGAGGTTGGCGAGGAGCACATCGACCTTGGTCGCAAGATCCGGAAGCTTGGCCACCATCTTGGGATTCGACGCGGGAAAGAAGTGGATCATTCGCGACGGGCGGAATGGCACCTCTCGGAGTGGCTCGGGGGCTCCGACAGCCAACGGACGGAAGAAGTCTTTCGGGGAGCGCACAGCACCTCCAAGGTAGGTGGACAGATTCCAATCTAGGGGATGAAGCGACGGCCGCTGAGTGTCGAACCGCACCCGTCGGCATCCGGCCGAGGGGTTTCGGTCGCATCGGGCAGGTAGCATGAGAAGCGAAGTCGTGATGGACACGGCTTTGTGAGGAAACATGGGGGTGAAGGGTTTCGACGTTGGCTGTCGAGACAGGAGAAGCGAGCCGTGGTCTCAGGAACCACGTTAAAGAGCCTGAACCAAAAATAAACGCCGAGCCTAAGCTCGCACTCGCTGCCTAGAGCAGCGACGTCCGTCCTGCCTCAGTCCTACGGGTAGGGAAACGGGCGCCATCTTGTAGGACTTACCTTTCAGCTGCTCCCGCCGGCTGATTGGGAAAACTCAGCGGGATACGGGATGGGACGGTCGCCGATCGACCCCCACGCCTCGACAACCCTCGATCGGCTGCGCTCGGAGAAGTCCTGTTGAGGTACCGGCGGACGCGGGTTCGATTCCCGCCACCTCCACGAATACCTTACCTGTATATACCCAGGTCAGGTACTATTATTATGAATAATTGAGCGGTCAGATACCTCAAGATGACACAAAACTGACACATTCTGAGCCGCATCCGTACCTCGTAGGGCAATCGTTGTGCGTTCCTTCACACGCCTGATTCACTCTGAGTTTCCTGTCCCACCGGTTACAGCGGATTCAGACAGGCCTTCATCACTGCATTCGGTGGTCACTATTCTTCTGCGGCACTTCTCGGATCCCACCGGCGCTCAAGCATCTCAAATGCACTTGACTACAGGAACTTGTCGTTGATTGGGCGTCAGATTAGGACAAAATATTGGATACCCCAGGCCCGTGGCTGATGCGAACGAAAGGTAGTACTTCTGAGATACCTGGACAATTTGGACTATGACATAGTCAGTTCTTGCTTGCTGATTCTTTTCGTAAGCTGGACCAGATATGCTGCATCCAATTTCTGTGTATTTAACAATCTTCTTGTCTCTGGTTTCGCAGTGAACCGTGATTCCCGGAACTGGGTTGACTTGAGCTCCAGCAGTCGGTGAGTCCACAAAAACGTAGGATCCCCTATTAGGGTAGGTCGGGCTACATCCATCACATCCCCCAGAAATTTTTCCCCTCGCAAATGCGATAGCAACTGCAGACTCAGTTCCTCGAATCGTCAAGGTATCTGGCGTGGTGTCGGTCCAATAGAAATGATGGTTCTCCTCTGCTTGGCTGACGGGTCTCGTTGCAAGAACCGTTGTGGTGGTCCGAGGTGGCGAGGTGGCGGCCTACTGGGATGACCCGCTTCCCATTAGGGGGCCTGTGGAGCTGATCAAGGCCACGCTCCGAGATCATCTTGGCGTGAGTGGTCCACTGGAGCTGACCGTCTCGATAAAAGAACTGACTCCGTTCGACGGTTAGCGATCCGCCATCCGTGATTGCCGGCGTCGTTCTTGAAGGAGAGCTCCGAGACACGGTGAGAGAAGTTACAAACTATCCGAGTTACGAACGCAATGCCTGCCGACGTTGCCGAGGTGCTGGCCATTCGCGCTCATAGCGCAAGGCCGCAGGTTGCGCGCCAAGGCACCCGAAGGCTACGCAACATCTTGACCGTTGCCCATCTGCTTCTCGAACGACTGTCGGATCAGCCCCATCACATAGGAAAGATCCGCAAGATCCGAAAAACCGACCTCGACGTCTCCGTTCCCCCAACGGCCGACATCCGTCACGTCGGTCGCGAATTCGCGCGGATCGTTGAGCTCATGGAACTGCATGTTCAATGAAAGCCGAAGGCGACTTGCCTGGGGAACCACATCGACGAAG
>JBAXAR010000047.1:0-15130 GCA_037142475.1 Actinomycetes bacterium | reverse complement strand
TCAGGGCAGCCCGAGCGGTGGCCAAGACTGCGGTGGCGATGGCGGAGGCGTCGGTCTCGACCTCACCGGGGTTGGGGGAGGTTGCGAGCACCTGAATCTGCTGCACGTGAGTCACGGCGCTCGTCGAGTCGACGATTGCGGACCGTACTGACGAGGTGCCGACGTCAATGACCAGGACCCGACCGTGACTCACCAGTCGACCTCATCGCCGAGTCCGAGCTTCCCGGGATTCAGGATTCCTGCAGGATCGAGCGTTGCCTTGATTGCTCGCAGGGTGTCATGGGCGGCCCCAAGGGCACCAGCGAGGAAGCGTCCTCGATTCATCCCGATACCGTGGTGGTGGCTGATGGCAGCGCCGTGACGCTCGATCACTGTGGTGGCAGCATCCCAACATTGGCGGTAATAGGCCTCTTCTGCGCCAAGGTCGCCATAGCTATCATCGGGCTTTTCGGAGACCCGGCCGGCGAAGGTGAAGTAGAGGCAGGCACCGTCGCTGTAGGCGTGGCTCTGGTGAACCGAGGCGACCATGGTCCCCTCGATACCGCGGAGCGCAGCGAGAACCTCGTCGTAGACCGGCTGGAGCGAACCCCATGGACCTGACATCTCAATGGTGTCGACAACAACCTTGGCCTCCCAGAGGGGACGAAGGGCGCTGACATCGTTTCGGTGGCCGAGCCATGTCGCCACATGAGCGATGTCAAGCACGGTCGCTTGCCCCACCTCTTCACTGACGATTCGCATCGTGGCCTCCACGAGGGCGGCGTCCGCCTCGTCAAGGACAATCAAGACGTTGCAGTCCTCGCCGAAGTTTCGCTTCGACTCGATCTCGTCGTAGAGCCGCAGCACCGCTGGCGTTGCTCCTCGCCGCAGGATGCGTCGACATGCATCGAGCCCCTCATCGAAGGTAGAGAACCCCCAGGCACCCCGCTGCTCGGAGCCCGGAAGAGGCCGGATCGAGAAGGTCGCTTCAGTGATGACGCCAAGGGTCCCCTCAGAGCCCACGAACAACTGGGTCAGATTCGGACCGGTGGCCGCTCGCGGCCCTGTTCCTTCGGTGACCACGACCGTCCCATCGGCGAGGACCACGGTGAGGCCCCGCACCATGTCCTCGATCTTGCCGTAGCGGGTCGAATACTGACCTGCTCCTCGACAGGCCAGCCAACCTCCGACAGTCGACAGGTCCATTGACTGAGGCCAGTGGCCGAGCGTGTAGCCGGTCCCGGTCCGACCGAGGTGTGTCTCGAGGTCAGGGCCGAAGACCCCCGCCTGAACGCGAAGGGTGAGCGAGGTCTCGTCGACCTCGAGCACACGGTCGAGCTCGGTGAGGTCGAGTGAGACCCCGCCATGGATTGGAATCGAACCTCCACAGACGCCGCTGCGTCCCGCCACTGGCGTCACCGGGATTCCCGCCTTGTGGCAGATCGCGAGAACCGCGGAGACCTCTTCGGTCGAGTGAGGTCGGACGACGGCTGCGGCCAATGCTCCAACTCGGCCTTGGGCGGCCCATCCGATTGAGAGTGGCCACCAGTCTCGTGACGTAGCGGCGCGCTCGAGTTCGTCGGTGATGACCTCGGCTCCCGACGCAGCGAGGTCCCCGAGAACCTCAGGGCTGATTGTGACCGCCCGACCGGCAAAGCGTTGCTGGATCGTTCCCGAACCTTGAAGTTCTGAAACATTTGTTGGCGTGGTCATCAGGATGTCTGCGCATTCTCGGCACCGAGGCCGGCTGTCTGGAGCTCTGAGGCGACCAGGGTGGTGAAGTGGGCAACTTCGGCCTCAAGGCGCTCTGTCGTCCATCCAAGCTCGGGGGCCATCAATTCAGCAATCGCTTGGGCGGCCGAGGCAGCCAAGCGAGCATTCTGGATGTGAGCTCGGGTTCGTCGTGACAGGACGTCGGCGAGGGTGACCGCCATCTCCGATCGGGCGGCGTAGATGACTTCGACGGCGAGGAACGGCAGTGTGTCAACGACAGGGCGACCGAGGTCGGGCTGATCCGCGATCATTGCCGCCAATGTGGTTGCATCCGTTCCGTAGCGGTTGATGAGATGCTCGCCGACCACTGGGTCAAGGCCGTCGATGGCGAGGGGATCCTTGCCTGGTGCCCCGTGCAGGCGCAGCGAACGTGTCCGGCATTTCGACACGCCAGCGATCTGACGCGCAACCTCGTCGACGGCGTCTTCGGCCATGAGCCGATACGTCGTCCACTTCCCACCAGTGATGAGGACGACTCCTTCAGGTGACGTCTCGACCTTGTGGCGACGTGAAAGGTCAGCGGTCCTCGACGACACCTTCTTGCCGGCCGCCGGCTTGATGAGGGGCCGAAGGCCCGCCCAGACCCCCGTGACGTCGGCGCGTGACAGGTTCGCTGACGTCAGGGCGTTCACCGCGCCGATGAGGTAGTCGACATCTTCTGGCTCGCAGCGTGGGTCCTCCAAGGATCCTTCATAGGAAGTGTCAGTGGTGCCGAGAAAGACATACGGGCTCTCTGCCCACGGCACCACGAAGATGCTTCTCTTGTCCTTCGGGACTGGAATCACCGCTGCGATATCACAGGGGAGTCGGTCGGCTGGGACCGTGATGTGGACTCCTTTGGCGGGGGTGATGGTCTGGTCAGTTGTTCCCGATTCAAGCCAGGCCACCTGATCGGCGAAGACGCCGCCAGCGTTGACGACCACGCGTGCTCGAACCTCAAAAGGCTCGGCGTCGTCGTCGGGTCCACTGGGGGTCACTGATGCTCCCACCACACGCCCTTTGTCATCGTGGAGAAATCCGATGGCGCTGACGTAGTTCGCAACGACCGCCCCATGATCGGCAGCGGAGCGCGCCAAGGTGAGGGCGATACGAGCGTCGTCTCCTCGGGCGTCGTAGTAGAGGAATCCCGCTACCAGGTGTGAGACATCAAGGCTCGGCAGGTGACTGATGACCTCTGCGCGGGTGATCTCCTTGTGCCGCTTCCCGATGCGGATGCCTCCGGTGATGTCGTAGAGCCACAATGCCGTCTTGTACGAGCGAGCGATGGTCTTCGAGACCATGCCGTCCTTGCCGAACAGCGGGATCAAGAAGGGCAGCGGCTTCACGAGATGAGGTGCGTTGGTGAGCAGCCTCTGGCGCTCATGGAGGTTCTCGTAGACGAGGCGAAACTCGCGCTGCTGGAGATAGCGAAGTCCTCCATGGACCATCTTCGACGATTTCGACGAGGTCCCCGAGGCGAAGTCACTTCGCTCGATGAGGGCAACCTTGAGGCCTCGCGACGCGGCGTCGAAGGCCACCCCGGTCCCAGTCATCCCACCACCAATGACGAGGACGTCGAACTCGCCTTGCGCGAGGGCTTCGAGGGACTCAGACCGATTGAAAGCAGGCACTTGTCCAGCCTGCCACAGGTGAAAGCAGACAATCTCAGCCGATGCCCTTTACACCATGGCAGAGCATGTGCCAACATAGAGGTTCCTACGGGACTCGCAGCACGGTTCTTTCGTGTCGAGAAACCGAGGAGATCGCCCCCCGATCTGGCCAGGTAGAGGAAGTCACATCATGAACGCCCTTTGGCGCAAAAGAGCAGCATGTACCGGGATTGACTCGGACATCTTCTATCCAGCCAGCGAAGACGAGGTCGACGCCCAGGAGGCCAAAGCCATCTGCGCCGTGTGTCCTGTCAGCACCGCGTGCCTTGAATACGCACTCGCAAGTCGAGAGCGCGAGGGAGTCTGGGGCGGGACGACCGAGCGTGAGCGTCGACGTATCCTGCGTCAGCGCCGCAAGTCGGCCTGAACCCCTAATCGGGGTACCGATCTTGGTTGCCGAATCAGGTCTCCGGGCTAGGTTGTGGTGATGAACTTCGACCTTCCTGACGAGCTTGTCGCCCTCCAGTCTTCGGTGCGCAAACTCGCCCAAGACAAAATCAAGCCTCGAGCGCGCGAAATCGACTCCACGAGCGAGTACCCCCAGGACATCTTTGAAGCATTTCGAGACGCAGGCCTCCTCGGTCTGTGCATTCCAGAAGAGTTCGGAGGCTCCGGAGCAGGCATCCTTGGGCTCACCGTAGCGATCGAAGAGGTCACGAAGTACTCGAACGTCACCGGCCTGATGCTCCTGCTCACGAGGCTCCCCACTGGGCCAATCATGATCTCGGGCACCGAGGCGCAGAAGCAGCGGTACTTGCCCGGCATCGCCGATGGAACGCAGCGCTGTGGTTTTGGACTCTCGGAGCCTCAGGCGGGCAGCGACGTGGTCGGGATGAGGACCAAGGCCACGCCTGACCCCGATGTCAACGGCGGCTGGATCCTCGATGGCCAAAAGTGCTGGATGTCCGGGGTGGTCCAGGCCGACTGGTACATGGTTTTCGCCAAGACGGGTGACCCGAGCTCACGTGAGCACAGCTCAATCACAGGCTTCGTGGTCGATCGCTCAATGCCTGGCGTGTCAGTGGGACGCACGGACCGCAAGATGGGTGTTCGCGGCGTCGACACCGGCGAGCTCAACCTCGATGGGGTTCGCGTCGGGCCTGAGAATGTCATCGGCGAAGTCGGTGGTTTCCGACTGGTGATGCACGGCCTGAACGCCATGCGACCAATCGTGGCCGCTCGGGGCATTGGTCTGGCCGAGGGCGCCATCATGTACGCCACCGAGTACGTCAAGCAGCGGGCCGCCTTCGGTAAGACGATCGCCGACTTCCAGGGAATCCAGTGGAAGCTCGCCGAGATCGCCACCGAGATTGAAGCAGCGCGCTTGTTGACCTATCGAGCAGCGTGGCTTGCTGATCAGGGCAAGTTCACCAAGGAGTACGTGCCGTATCTCTCAATGGCCAAGCTCTTCGCCACCGAAGTTGGCGTCAAGGCGTCGGGAATCGCCCTCCAGGTCCTTGGGGCCGCCGGCTACATGGAGGACCACCCCACCGAGCTTTACTACCGAGACGCCAAGCAGCTCACGATCGTTGAGGGAACCTCTCAGGTTCAGTTGGGCCTCATTGCCAGAGGCCTCCTGGCGAACGACCTCTGGTGGGACTGACGGCCCAGGATCCCTTGGCGCACCTCGGTGGCGCCTCGGGGGTGCTCGGAGCACTCGTTGACGGAGCATCACTCAGCGCTGCTGATGCTGAATTGGTCATGGACCACGTGTTCGACGGTCACGCTGACCCGGCACAGGTAGCCGGATTCCTCGTGGCCCTTCGTGCGAAGGGCGAGACGGCAGAAGAACTGACTGGCATGGTGCGCTCGATGGTGGCCCATGCCCACCGCGTTGAACTCCCCGTCGAAGCGATGGATATCGTTGGCACCGGCGGCGATGGTCATCACTCGGTCAACATCTCGACGATGGCAGCGTTGATCGTTGCGGGGGCTGGGGTGACAGTCTGCAAGCACGGCAACCGAGCCGCCTCGTCGATGGTCGGCACCGCCGATGTCCTTGAAGGTCTTGGGGTGAAGATCGAGATGACCCCTGCGGACGTCGTTCGGTGCGTGGTCGAGGCGGGGATCGGGTTCTGCTTTGCACCGGCGTTCCATCCAGCGATGCGCTTTGTCGGTCCGATCCGAAAAGCACTCGGGATTCGGACGGCATTCAACTTCCTTGGCCCCCTGGCGAACCCGGCCCGGCCCACCAGGCTCTTGGTGGGGACGTCGGACTCTTTGATGGCTGAGCGAATGGCAACCGTTCTCGGAGCGAACGGGATCACCCGGGCGTGGGTGGTCAATTCCAATGATGGATTCGACGAGTTCTCTCTCTCCGCACCCTCGAAGGTGGTCGAAGTTCTCGGTGACGGTCAGGGTTCCTTCGAGTTGGGTCGTTTCACTGTCGACCCGACATCGATGGGCTTCGAACCCTCAGGGATTGACGCGGTGCGGGGCGGTGACGTCGCCATGAATGCTCGAGCAATCACTGATCTTCTGGCTGGTGAGCGTGGGCCGATCCGAGACATGGCGATTCTGAATGCCGCTGCTGCGCTGGTTGTCGCCGAAGAGGCGGGGACCATCGAAGAGGGGCTGGATCTCGCCGCTCGGTCGATCGATGAGGGTCGAGCAGCCCACGCGCTCGAGTCGCTCGCGGCCGCCTCCCAAGGCTGATCTCCCATCGAACAACGATCCACTGGATCGAGGCCTTGGTGCTGGCACCGGGGGCCTTCACGGCAGAGGGCTGGTCATGGTTCGACGGTCGCCCCCTGTGATGGTTCAACAGCCCAGGCCTGAGCGAACTGACTCGGCTCGACCGCGCCGTGTTCCATAAGAGCCACGACGCATCCACCAAATCCACCACCGGTCATTCGAGCGCCGAAGACGCCCGGGACACCGACGAGGTGCTCGACGAGGGCGTCGACGGCTGGAGTGGAGACCTCAAACAGTTCTGAGAGCGATCGATGGCTCTCGACCATGAGAGCGCCAGCTTCCTTGAGCGAACCACTCTCGAGACGCCGAGCGAAGACGTCCACTCGCTCTGTCTCGGTAATGACATGGGTTGCTCGACGGACGTGCATCGGATTGGAGATCGCCGCCACGTCATCGATACTCGCCAGCCCAAGTGGTCCGATGATCTGGCTTGCGGCGTCACATTCGGCTCGGCGTTCGCCATAGCCCCCGGTCGCCAGAGATCGTCGCACTCCCGAATGGACAACGAGGAACGACGCGGAGGGATCGACGGGCGTCGAAACCCACGTTGGAGTACCGGCGAAGTCGAGGAGGAGGGCGCAGTGGTCTCGCCCTTCAAGGATGGCAAGTTGATCCATCAGGCCCACGGCCTGGCCGGCGTACGCCTCGGCACCCTGACAGAGTTCGGCGACCGCAAGAGCGTCCCCCTCGACGCCGAGCGCCAGTGCCGCCGCAACAAGCATCGACGCGCTCGATGAGAGCCCTGCCCCGAGAGGGAGCGTGGTCCTCAGCTCGAGCAGCCCACTTACTGGGCCGAGAGAGCGCACAAGGCCCTCGATCATGGCGCCCGTGGACCCGGGTGCGTGGTTGGCGCCACCGATGAGAAGTTCTGGGCGTTCGGCATCACTCGATCGGACGACGAGGTCACCTGATGCGTTCGGGTGGAAGGTCGCCGTGGTGCCAAGCCTGAGCGCGATGGGGAGCGCCTTGCCCGCTGCGTAATCGGTGTGATCGCCGATGAGATTGACGCGCCCGGGGGCGAACGCTTGCCGCCGTTCGGTCTGAGTCATCGAATCATGAGCGAGGAGCGGTGACCACTGACCGATCTCCGCCGTGGAGGCCTTCGATGATCCGACGCATCGCACCGGCGGAGTCTTCGCCGAGAGCGTCGGTCACCGAGACGCTTAGGCCGCGGGCCCGGTCCATGCCATAGAGGCCGAAACGAGGCTCATAGCTGCCCCATTCGTAGTTATCAATGAGGGTCCAGTGCCAGAACCCGCGAACGTCGACTCCCTTGTCGACAGCGGCCAGCACCGCTCCGAGGTGATCAGCGAGGTATTGCGGCCTTCGCAGGCCATCCATGCGTGGGTAGGACCGACCACGAACAACCCGGTTGCACATGCCATTCTCGAGCACCCACACCGGGAGTCCATACTGGCCGGCTTCTTCGAGGACGGTCACCATGAACGATGGATCGGGCGCATCATCCCAGAGGGCTCGTCCCGGCTTCCACCACCGACCTCCGGCGGTCTGTGACCCAGGGACGACCAGATGCGATGCCGCAATGGGCGCATAGTGATCGACGGCGACCACATCGAGGTGACGAGGTGACTCACTCGCTGCCAAGGCAGCGCGCGTCGTGGGAAGGGCATCGGCGACGGGGATCTGGGAGGCGGCGAAGCGCCGCAGGCCCCGCTCGAGGCGCCCACTCCATCCGGTTCCACCGTCACCGATGCGTGCATAGTGCTCCCGACGGGCTTCGATGAGGTGTGGAAGGACGTCAGGGCCATCGAAACCTCGAGGGCGCGCCATGAGGATGTCAGTGCCGATCTGGTCGAGCTCATAGATCGAGAACGTGTAGGGATTCGTGGTCACGAGGGCGTCAGGCTGGCGACGATGGATGGCGTCGTAGCCGAGAACGTGGGCGGCGAGGAGGGTGTCGAATGAGGCCGACCAGCCCTTGCCGTCCAGCGTCCTTCCCGGAGGGAAGATCCCGGTCAGGAAGCTATTGATGCACAGCACGCCGGGTTCATTGATCGTGACCCACCGGCTGCAGAGCTCCCCAAGTTCGCCAACGGCCCGATCCATCCATGCCGCCAGGATCGGTGCGGTCTCTGGGTCGCGCCATGGTTCGACGCCAAGCCACGAGGGATGGGTGAAGTGCTGGAGTGTCACGACTGGTTCCATGTCGCGCTCTCGAATGGCGTTGAGGATGTGGCGGTAGCGATCAAACGCACTCTGGTCGATGACACCCCGGGAGGGCTCGACCCTGGTCCACTCCAGGGCGAGCCGGAACGAGTTCAGCCCGGCAGCCTTGGCCAAGTCGAGCTGTGACTCAGGATCTTCCCAGAAGTTGGTGGCCGATCCCGACGGCTCGACTCGTCCCTCAAGTTCCCATGATGCCCAGTTGTTGGCCGGCTCGCCGGGGCCGTTGAAGCCCCCTTCGATCTGGAAGCCGGCGGTGGCGACGCCAAAGAGGAAGTCAGAGGGGAGCAAGGCATCATGGTGTTCGGTCACCCTCTGAGCATTGCACGCCGCTCACTTGACCTGCAGGGTCTGCAGCGGTCACGATTCCCCCTGACCTGCCGTACACCTGCTGTGGGTCCTCGAGGAAGTGGAGAACCCGATGGCAGGACCGCTGAGCGGCATCAAAATCATCGAACTGGCCGGAATCGGGCCGTCACCGTATGCCTGCATGCTTCTTGCCGATGCGGGCGCCGACATCCTCCGGTTGGAACGACCGGGGTCACCCGTCCCGCCAGGGGCACCGAACTGGGACCTGCTGAACCGATCTCGGCGAAGCGTCGGCATTGATCTCAAGAACCCTGAGGCCATCGATCTCGTGCGAGACCTTGTGGCGCAGGCTGATGCCCTGGTCGAAGGATTCCGTCCTGGCGTCGCCGAGCGGCTGGGCCTCGGGCCCGAGGCCCTCATGGAGGTGAACCCCGCCCTCGTCTACGGACGGATGACCGGGTGGGGACAGGATGGACCTCTCGGCGATCGAGCGGGCCATGACATCAACTACATCGCCATTTCCGGGGCGCTCTGGCCGATGGGTCGTGCGGGCGACATCCCGGTTCCACCGCTCAATCTGGTGGGTGACTTCGGCGGCGGCGGAATGATGCTGGCCTTCGGGATTACCTCAGCCCTCCTTGGCGCCAAGCTCACCGGTCAGGGCCAGGTGGTTGATGCCGCGATGACGGACGGGTCGGCATCGCTGATGACGATGGTGCACGCCTTCCGAGAAGCCGGACTCTGGGAAGAGGAGCGTGGGGCCAACATGCTCGACACTGGCGCTCACTTCTACGAGGTCTACGAGACATCCGACGGCGGCTTTATGGCAGTCGGGGCCATCGAACGGAAGTTCTATGCATTGCTCCTCGAGGGACTTGGTCTCGACACCGAGGAGCTACCCGACCAGATGGATCGCTCGTCGTGGATCCCGATGAAGGCCCGCTTCGCTGAGGTCTTTAAGACCAAGACCCGGGCTGAGTGGACCGCAGTGTTTGAAGACATCGACGCCTGCACATCACCGGTTCTGTCACCCTTCGAGGCTCCCGCTCACCGACACAACGTGGCGCGGAGCACCTTTGTTGCGGTCGACGGCGTGATGCAGCCGGCGCCGGCACCACGTTTCAGCGCCACGCCATCGGTGATCTCCAAGGCACCCTCGTCACCGGGAGCTGACACTGACGCTGCCTTGGCATCATGGGGCATTGACCAGGGCCGCATTGCAGACCTGCGAGGTGCGGGGGCGATCGGAGGTTAAAGATTGATGATCGGGCAGGTCACGGTTCTCGTGACCCCGTCGATGCGCTGAAGTTGCGAGACGACAAGGCGCCCGAGGTCATCAACGCTCGAAGCGGTCGCCTTGGCGATCACGTCGTAGGGGCCGGTCACGTCATTGGCTTCGTTGAATCCCTCAATCGAGCGGAGGGTCCGCGTGACATCAGCGGCGCGACCGACATCGGTCTGGATCAGGATGTAGGCACTAACGGCCATCATTGCCTCCTCGGTGCGACTCGTTGGCGCATCAACCTAGCGGCGACCGCTCACCGTCCACGCGCGAGTTCTCACGCCTGTTGCGAGCCTCGCTGAATGATGCCATCGGCCGAGGCGGCGAGACGAGCCTGATCAAATCGTTCCTGCATCCATCGCTTCGACCATTGATTTTCGTGGTGCCAAGCGTCGCCACCAGTCATCGCCCCAATCTCGTCGTACATCGAGCGGATCTCGCGAACGGCAGATCCTTCGAGATCAGCGATCGATGACGCAACCGCCACGGCGCGATCAACGAGGACCTCATGAGCCACGACCTCGGTCACGAGCCCCCAAGCGAGAGCAGTGGACGCGTCAATGAAGTCGCCGGTGAGACTCATGCGTCGAGCGCGATCGATGCCGATGAGTTGCGGAAGTCTGATTGTCATGCCGCCTCCAGGCATGGCCCCGACTCTGACGTGTGTATCGGCGAACGAGGCGCGATCAGAGGCGATGAGAAAATCACATCCGAGGGCCAGCTCAAGTCCCCCCGTGACCGCTGGTCCGTTGATCGCCCCGACGATCGGCGTCGCGTGGTCCGGGAGAAGGCCGAGTCGAGGAGCCTCGCCCTCCCATCGGCGGGCCCGGGTCTCGGCGAGCTCCGCCGAGAGGTTTCTGAGATCGAACCCAGCACAGAACGCAGGATCGGTACCAGTCAGCACGATGGCGCGGACGGTGTCGTCTGCGTCAGCCTGCGTGATCGACTCAGCCAATGCCACCACGAGTTCGGCTGAGAGGGCGTTGCGTCGTTCGGGCCGATTCAGGGTGATCAGCGCCACCTTGTCGATACGCTCGGCGAGGATCAAATCAGTCATCAGGGGGCCTCTCGAGATGATCGGGAATGCAGTGGTTCAGGTCCGCCATCCGTTGCGGCGGCGCACGGGTTCGCTGCGGGGCGCATTGGTTGGGTTCGATCCAGCGGACCCATCACGCCTGAGCAACATGGCTCGTTCGTTGCGTGCAAGCATCGAATTCCGTAGGCGAAGGCCGACGGCATCGAGCTGCACCCCGGTGGGCTCGCCGAAGTTCCGAGGGATCATGCCGAGAAGATGGAAGTCATCGGCATAGAGGGCCTCAATGATTCCGGCCGTTTTGTCGTTGATGACAAGCGACACATCGATCCCGAGGTTCCCTTGGTTACGCCGAGGGGCAATGGAAAGCCCAGTTCGAGCCGCCAAGCGCTCAACGAGGGAGTCGACCTCAGTGGTCAGGACGAGATCGGTGTAATCGATCTCGTCGATACACGCGAATCCCGCCTGTGGGGCGAACGCAGGAAAACCCATCCAGGTCTCCGGGCGCGTCTCAAGGTCAACGACGAAGTCTCGGAACGACGCTCCAATGTCGATTCCCTCGTCGGCCTCGGTGAGAAGAGGCGCTCCTGCCTCGTTCCAAGGCCCCGGAGCACCCAAGAGGATCTTGGACTCCCATGCGGCATACAGCCGTTCATAGGGATCCCGAAGGACAACGATGCGGAGCCAGTCTGGACTCGTAAGCGCTTCTCGGCGGAGCGAACTACTGACTTTGCGAATGGTCCGGAGCGGAAACACGGCGGCGTCGTGCACCAGGTCCCACCGGGTCGGCAGATCAGCACGTGCGGAAGTGTCGAGGACCGAGTCAGAGAAGCCTTCGATCTCGAGGAGAGCCCACAGCATTGCGGTGCTCGCGGCTTGTGGAACCTCAACGAACAGTGCACGCGACTTTTTGGCGACATGGACCGTCTCGCTGAGCGAGATCAGCCGATCCGAGGCCGGAGGTGCGTGCTTCATCGATTCGAATCCTAGGTCGACCGCTCGAGACGTGCCTTGATGGTTCCTCAGAGCGCAGCAGCTTGCCGGCAGGGCTCGAGGTCGTCGAAGGCCTGCTCGACGGAGGCGACGTCAAGGGCCAGGAAGAGTGCGGCGACGGCGTCTGCTCCGGCCTCCCGATAGCGGTGGGTCGTCTCGATGTCGAGGGTCTTGGTATAGGGACACACGGTGACGGTGATCTCCGAGCGGGTCCGACCCTGCTCCTCGAGCAACGAGTCGAGGCGGGACAGCGGCTCGGCAAGCTCCTCGGGGGCCCGATCGAAGCTGTGCCAACCATTCCCGAGGCGGGCAACGCGACGAAGGGCCGCGTCTGATTCGCCTCCGATGTGCAGGGGAGGGTGGGGTTGCTGAGCCGGCTTCGGATCCATGCGGCAGGGTGCGAGGTCATAGAAGTCAGAGTGATGGGTACTGATCTCGTCCTGCCAGAGGGTCTTCATGACGTCGACGTAAGCATCGCACCGGGCTCCTCGACGCTCGAAGGGGACGCCGCAGGCCTCCATCTCTTCGGCCAACCAGCCGACGCCGATACCCACGTCAACACGGCCGCCCGACAAGAAGTCGAGGGTGGCGATCTCTTTGGCTGTGTAGACCGGGTTCCGCTGGGGCAGCAGGAGCATTGCTGTTCCAAGTCGGAGACGCTCAGTTCTCGCTGCCACCCATGCCAGGGCGGTCATGGGCTCGAGGAGTCCGATACCCGGTGGCGTGGGGATCTTGCCGTCCTCTGCGTAGGGATACGAAGAGTCGTAGTCGTCGAAGAGCACCACGTGCTCTCCGACCCAGAGGCATCCGTAGCCTCGCTCGTCTGCGTGGCGGGCCACTTCACTCAGCACGGCGGCGTCCACCATCGGCGTGGCGGTCGGCATCCAGAGGTCCATCTTCATTGCGGTCTCCTTGGGTCGTGGCGTCAGCGAGTGAGGCCGTAGGTGATGAACGAGGTGAGTTCTTCGGCAGTGACGGTCGCCGGGGGAGGGGTCGGGTCCATTGAGCGAACGGCCAAAGCCCCGTAGAGCTGCTGGCCGATCAAGATCGAGGTCCGATCAGGGGCGGTGACATTCCAATGACCAGCAGACGTCCCGTCTACGAGGATCTGATGGAGCGAGGCTGCAATGTCCACTCCGATTCCCGAGAGACGAGCTGAGACTGCCTCGCCGGCGGGGTTGGGAGCACTTTGGGTTGCGAGGGCGAGTTGGAAGAACGAGGGCTGAAGATCAATGGTGGACAGCAGAGCGGTGACGAGTCGGACGAACCGTTCCGGTGCTGCACCACCCTCGTGGCCATCGAGCGATGCTCGCAACTGATCGTAGAGATCTTCGATGCAGGCCACGAGGAGCTCTGATCGGTTGGCGAAATAGACGTAGACCGTTGAGCGAGCCACTCCCGAGCGCGCCGCAATCTCGTCCATCGAGACCTCGGTAGTGCTTCGCTCGCCGAAGAGCTCTCTGGCGTGGGTGACGATCTGGCCTCGTCGCAGATCTGCCCGTTCGGCGCGCCCAGTGACGGCTGCGCCTTCTGTCACCTAACTGGCGACCTTCGGACCTGGCGTGAAGGTCACTGGGAGGTGCTTGATCCCGGAGATGAAGGGGCTCTGGAGTCGATCGGCCGGCCCTGCTTGAGCGATGTCAGGCATCCGGTCAAGCAGGTGCTCGAACATCACCTTGATCTCCATGCGGGCGAGGTTGGCTCCCAGACAGAAGTGGGGTCCACCGCCACCGAAGGCCATGTGGTTGTTCGGAGTCCGGGTGATGTCGAATCGCTGCGGGTCTTCGAAGACCGTCTCATCGCGATTGGCCGAGATGTGGAAGAAGACGACCTTGTCGCCCGCCTTGATCTCCGCTCCACCGAGCGTCACGTCTGAGACTGCAGTCCTTCGGAAGTTCATCACCGGTGTGACGAAGCGCAGCATTTCTTCGACGGCGCTGTCCATCAGGCTTCGATCGTTACGGAGCAGCTCCCACTGATCGGGGAATTCGAAGAAGGTGTTCATTGCTCCGGAGATGAGGTTTCGGGTCGTCTCATTTCCTGCGACCGCAAGGAGAAGAAAGAACAATTCGAGTTCGAGGTCCGAGAGACTCTCGTTCTCAACCTCAACCTGGGTCAGGACACTCATCAGGTCCTCGTGGGGGTTCGAACGCTTCGACGCAAAGAGCTGTGATGCGTAGGCGTACAACTCCATTGCTGCCTCAGCGCTGATCTCCGGAGTGATGTTGTACTCGGGATCCTGGCTGCCGATCATTTTGTTCGACCAGTCGAACATCTTGTGCCGGTCCTCGAAGGGAACGCCCATCAACTCGGCGATGACGATCAGGGGGAGCTCAGCGGCGATGTCCACCACGAAGTCGGCGGAGCCCTCCTCGATCACATGGTCAATCAACTCGTCGGTGACGACATGGAGCCGTGCCTCGATATCCCGGACCATCCGGGGCGTGAAACCCTTGTTGACGAGGCGGCGATAGCGGGTGTGCAGCGGCGGGTCCATGTTGAGCATCATCAGGCGCTGCTGCTCGATCTCCTCTTGAGGGACATCGAAGGGAAGGGCCGTTTTTGCGTGGCTCGAGAAGTCTTCCCACTCGCGGTTGACCGTGACGCAGGCCTCGTGAGACATCACGGCCCAGTAGGGGACCGTGTTGGGCTCGTGGCGCAAGGCGATTGGCGCGGTGCGGCGCAGTTCGGCGAAGTACTCGTGAGGGACCGCTTCGGCATAGGTCTTGGGGTCCATCAGGACGATGTCGGTTGAAGCTGCGTCGATGCTGGTCATTGCGTAGAGGACTCCCTAACCATAGATATCGGACACACTGTCCGATATTCCCTCACCCTACGGGGTCGGTACCGAGACGTCAACGCAGGAACCCCTCAGTCAGAGGATCGACCCATGTGCCATGCATCGCAGAATTCACACGCGTACACGTTGAGCTCGACGCGGTCCTCTTCCCATCGGAAGTTGGCGGCCCGTTGGGCCTCAGCTTGGGACGCGTAGCTGGCCTTCGGGCCTCCATCGGAGCGCCAGTGGGACCCACCAATACTCAGGGGTCGATGGGCAGGTCGTCCTGCCCTCCTGCGCTTGGCCATCAACCCATTGTGGCACCCGGGTGCATGAGATCTGGCATCGATGGTGACCTCGTGACGGGTAGGTTGGCAATCGATGAGTGACACGACCCAAGTAATCGAACCGCAGACGACGGATCCGGTCCTCGATGACGGGAACCATGAGCGATT
>JBAXAR010000046.1:0-15277 GCA_037142475.1 Actinomycetes bacterium | reverse complement strand
GTTGGACCTCCCTGAGGGAGTGGGCCCGATTTACTACCGCGAGGAAATAGCTGATGGTGTCGTCGCCGTGACAGGACCGGGTGGTCGAGGAATGACCCTCTCGCCAGCGATCGCTGAAGAGACGTTCGCATGAGGCCGACTGCGCTGATCGCTGACATGGCGGGGACGACCATCGAGGATGGTGGGCTTGTCCTTGCGGCATTCGCCGATGCACTCGATGCGCTCGGTATTCCCGAAGGCCACGCCGAGCGATCGGCCGCACTCGCCTTCGTGGTCGAGACCATGGGCCAATCAAAGATCGACGTCTTCACGGAGTTGTTCGGGGCCAATCGGGCTGATGAAGCGAATCAAGCATTCGAGGCTGCGTACTCGGCTCGCCTGACCATGGATGGCGCCCAGCCCATTGCCGGAGTCCCATGGCTCCTTGAGGAACTTCCGCGACGAGGGGTGGCCGTGGCATTGACGACCGGCTTCTCTCCCTCCACCAGAGAAGCACTCCTCGATGCTCTGGCGTGGCAAGACCTTATTGCGGTAGCCATCAGCCCAGCAGATGCGGGGAGGGGTCGTCCTCACCCCGACATGGTTCTCGAAGCAGCGCGTCGCCTTGGCATCGATGACCTCGCCACGGTGGTCGTCGCCGGGGACACGGCAAGCGACATGGAGGCTGGAGTTGCAGCGGGGGCGGGAATGGTGGTGGGGGTTCTGAGTGGCACTGATGGAGCCGCCCGACTCGAGGCTGCCGGAGCGACGCACATCCTGGACTCCTTAACGGCGCTTCCTGGACTTCTCGACCTGTAACGCTTCCTCAGGTGAGGCCAACACAGGCGGCACACACACCAAGCACAGCGAAGTGGTGAGGGTCGACCTCGAAGCCGTGTTGCTGCCGGGCACCAGTCACTAAATCTTCGAAGAGCCGCGGCGAGACCTCGATCATGGATCCACAGCGTTGGCACGTGAGGTGCCCGTGAGCCACCGAACGCAAATGATAGGTGGCAGGGCCTGTGCCCGAATGGCTGTGTTCGACCAATTTGAGGCGTTCGAACTCGTCGAGGATCCGATAGATCGTCGATGGCGCCACCTCGACGTTCCGACCCTGGACGAGTGATGCCAGTTCGTCGCTGCTCAGATGTCCTGGTGTCGTGGAGAGCACTTCAAGAAGCAGGCGTTTGGTGGTGGTGACTCTGCCCCCCGCAGCCCTGATCGCCTCAATCCCGGCGTCGATGATGCCAGCTGTTCCCGCCTCAGGCTTGGACACGGGGGAGGCTTTCTCCAAGGTCGGTGGCCCAAGAGCTCAGTGGGATCACGTGATGACGGCTCTGGCCCAGAGCAATTGCTTCGGGTGAGTCGTCGAGGGCGACCACTGCATCAATGGCCCACCAGACTGATGAGATTCGCTGGACCTCTCGGACGATCGCGTTGGTCAATTGGATAAGGGCGTCATCGTCGCCAGGCAACACAACCTCAGCGAGAGGCGAAACCATCCTGTGTCGCCAGAGGTCACCTTCAAGATCCACCGTTGCGTGGGACCCCTCGATTTCAACGACATGGACGACATGGCCGGCACCAGCCAGGGAGCTGGCAGCCGTCATCATGACGTCGTTAGCCCCCCGGGGTGCTGCGAACACCACATGTCGAACGTCGCTCGACGCTCGCTCGACGAGTGCTCCCGGGCGCGCCACGACACTGCCGGGCTGTGACTTGTGGGTGGTGATCGTGGGTGCCACTGAAAGCCATCCGTCGAGGAGCGAGAGGGCTTCGACGACATCGTCGGCGTACCGGAGGCGCACCGCATCGTCACCGAGCCCTGCGTCAATGGCGTCGTCGATTTCGCTGGCGCCTCTGCGGGCAAAGTTCTCGAAGTCACGACGAACGGCGTGAGCCCCCTCGATTGGGGCCTGATGACGGGCGGCAAAGTACGCCCGGTTGATCAGGATGCTTCGTCGAGCGAGAGCGATTCGTCGCTCACCTCGGATCTTTGACGGGAGGAACTTGTGGAAGACAGGACCTCCATCAGCAACTCGTACGATCCACCCGCGATCAAGCAGACGCCTCGTCAGATCCGTTTCGTCGTGGAAATAGTCGTATTGCTCGTCGAATCCTCCGATGCTCCGAAGAGCATCCGTCCGAAACACCATGTTGGTGCCGATCGGGTAGGCGAAGGTGCTGGCAGCAGGGGTCTCCGTGAGCCCGATGATCGGCCGGGCAAGTGACACCGAGGCATCGCCAGCTCGGGAGCAACGGCTGTAGCGAGCTTGGTGGGTGTACCCGGTGTAGTCGAAGACCTCGCCGCCGACACCGCCGACCTCAGGATCGACGAAATGGTTGATGAGCTCGGCAAGCCACTGTTCGGTGGGATACGCGTCATCGTCGATGAACGCCACGAACTCGCCCCGGGCGACGTCAATCCCAAGGTTGCGCGAGCGCGCCAGGTTGCGGTCCTCGGTTGAGACCACGGTGGCGATATCTATGCGATCCGACAGGCGACCGATCGTCTCGTCGCCTCCGGGGCCGACCACGACAATGATCTCCGCAGCCACGTCGAGTTGGCGGGCGAGGCCATCGAGACACAAGCCGAGCGCTCCGACACGGTCGACGGTGGCGACAACGATCGAGACCAAAGGGGATGGGGCTGGGTTCACCGAGCCGGGTTGGCGCTGTCGTGTTGACGAGCGATCGCCTGCTCGACCACCGCGATCCGATCGGCCAACTCGGCGTGGTTCCGAGCTTCAAGCCGAGCAGCCTCATGGGGCTGCGCAGCCAGCTCGGCTGCTTCCTCAAGGCGTACATCGAGGGCCTTGGCCTGCACGAAGAGTTCTCCGGTGAGAGCCATGTACTCATCGATCCGTCGCCCCACTGAGACAATGAGATCATCGAGGCGACGGACTTCATCGCGGATCGATTGCTCTGTGGCAGCCCCGAGGCCCGCAATCTCGTCATTGAGCCGTGCATGGAGATGGGCGACCTGTTCGGTGACTTCATCTCGCAGGCTCTCAACGGTGTGTCGCTGCTCGGCCAGGTCCTTGGTCGTGGCGACTGGGATGATCCGTCTGGGAACCGGTCGTCTTGGCTGTTGGCCGATGGTGTCTTCCGTCATACTCACGTCCCTCCCGTGATCATCAGGGTACCCGTTTGACCCAACAGGTATCTGGTGGAGCGATGCCGTCTCGGCCGCCCTTACGATGGATACCAGAACAGGGAGGATGAGGCATGCTCTTTTCACGGAAGCCCGAGATGGTTGATGCAACGACTGCGCTCCCCGGGCGAGACTCGGCGCAACCCGTTGTCGGCTTGCATTCGTCGCTCGGTCATCCGCTTGTCGGTCCATTCCCGGAGGGCATGGAAGTGGCCTATGTGGCCATGGGGTGCTTCTGGGGCGCCGAACGTCTCTTTTTCGAGACCCCAGGGGTCTTCACCACGGCCGTGGGCTACCAGGGGGGATTCACCCCGAATCCGACCTACGAAGAGGTGTGCTCCGGGAGGACCGGCCACACCGAGACGGTGATGGTGGTGTTCGATCCCGCCGTCATCTCCTATGCGGCGATCCTCTCGATTTTCTTCGAAGGCCATGACCCGACCCAGGGCAACCGCCAAGGCAATGACATCGGCACGCAGTATCGATCTGCGATCTTCACGACTTCGGAAAGCCAGCTCTCCGTGGCGCTGCGTGCGGCGGAAGCATTCAACGCAAAGCTCCTCGCCAGCGGCCTTGGCCCTGTGACCACCGAGATCAAGCCCGCCGATCGCTTTTTCTACGCCGAGGACTACCACCAGCAGTACCTGGTGAAGGTTCCCAATGGATACTGCGGCCTTGGCGGAACGGGCGTAAGTTGCCCGGTCGGCCTCTTCAGCTGACTGAGGCTGCTCTGTCGTCGAGGAGTTGAGGGTCAGTCGCTCTGCGGGCGTGGCTCGACGTTCTCAGCGACCCGCCAGGGTTGAGGTGCGCGCCAGGGTGGCCTCCGCCTCGTCCATGAAGCGACGAACGAGCTCTGCTGCGCCAACGAGTTGATCGATGGCGCCAACCGCCTGGCCGGCGGGGTAGCCCTCACGCTCGGGGTCGACACCGAGGGCATCTTCTCCACCTCCGAGGTGGAACGTCTGGTTGGCGAATGATGCCATCAGCTGTTCAGGGAATGGCTTGAGCTCCTCGGGGTGTGCCTCAAAGTGGGCGGTGGTCTCGTTCTTGATCACCCGCATGGTCTTTCCTGAGAAGGCGCGGCTCACAGCGGTGCCGTCTTCGGCGGCACCGAGGATCTTGTCCTTAAACCCCGGCACAGCTCGCGCTTCGGGTGTGGCGATGAACCGCGTGCCGACCCAAATACCGTCGGCGCCAAGCGAGAGGGCGGCTGCAAGGCCGCGGCCATCGAAGATGCCTCAGGCGGCAACCACCGGGACAGCACCCTTGACGGCGTCGACGATCATTGGAACGAGCGGCATGGTGGCTACTTGGCCGGTGTGGCCGCCAGCTTCAGTTCCTTGAGCGATGACGAGATCGCAGCCGGCATCCACAGCCCGGCGGGCATGCTCGACCTTGCCACACATGTTGGCAACGAGGACGCCTGAGGCGTGGCAGCGCTCGACTGCTGCGGTTGGCACACCAAGGCCGGCGACGAAGACCGAGGCCCCGCCCTCGATGAGGAGATCGACCAATCGGAGCATGTCGCCCGCCATCGCCGTAAGGAGATCGACTCCGAAGGGCTTGTCGCTGGCGGCTCGTGTGGCGGAGATCTGGGAGACCATCTCCTCTTGGTTCATGGTCGATGCGCCGAGGCAGCCAAAGCCCCCGGCGTTGGAGACTGCGGCGACGAGGGCTGAGTAGGAGACGCCACCCATGCCGGCGAGCATCACTGGGTGTTCCACCTGCAGCAGTTCAGTCAGTCGTGTCTTCATGGTGTCCTCCGTCGCGGTGATCTATGCGCCCAAGACGCTACTCGCCTCGGCGTTCATTCTTCGATGGTGCCGCCATGATGACGAGGCCGACCACAGCGCACAGCAGTGAAGCGACGAGAAGGCCGACCTTGGTGGCGTCAAGCAGATGCGGTGCATGAGCGAACGCCTTGTTGGCGAAAAGGAGTGGCACGGTGAATCCGATGCCGCACAACAGGGAAGCGCCAACCATCTGACGCAATGAGGTGTGCCGAGGGAGCCGGCCGAGTCCGAAGCGGAGGGCGAGGAGAACACCGCCGGTGATGCCGAGGAACTTCCCCAGACTCCTCGCCGCCAAAATGGCGATCATGAGGCCAGACTGACCGGTCCACGGTTGAGCACTCAGATTGACGCCACCGGCGACGAGTGCGAAGAGCGGGAGGACGAGGAAGGTGGAAAGAGGAACGGCCGCCCTCTCGAGAGTGATCCCCGGGCTTCGGACGGCGTGGCCGGTCGGGACCATGACACCGATGACCACCCCTGCCAGAGTCGGCTCAATGCCAAGTTGAGCCAGGAGCCACCAAAGGCAGAGCCCCGTACCGGCAAACACGGGCCACGGTGCTCGCCTGCGCCTTGCAAGAAGTGTCACGGCGATCACCGCAGCGACCCCAGCGACGAGTGTCGCTCCAGTGAGGCGAGAGACCGCCGGACCGTGATCGCCGGTCGCTGCCAGAACAAGAACGGATGCGACGTCGTCAGCGACCGCCAGCGTGAGTAGAAAGACCCTCAACTCAAGTGAAGCGCGTCCACCAATCAGGGTGAGGGCGCCGAGAGTAAAGGCCACATCGGTCGCCATCGGGATGCCCCACCCTCCGAGGGCACCGTGCACGCCGAGCAGCAGCACGGTGACGGCGTACACGCCAGCCGCAGCCGCCATGCCACCGAGTGCTGCGACCACGGGCAGGATCGCCGTCGACCGATCAGCGAGTGCCCCGTCAGCGCGCTCTCGGCCGATTTCGAGTCCGACGGCGGCGAAGAAGGCGATCATCGCTCCGTTCGTGATGAGGCTGGCAACGTCGCTGATCTGGGATGAAGGGACGGACCAGATTGAAAGTGGGTGGCCCACGAAACCGGCGTACAACCCCGGAGCAGTGGTGGCAACGATGACGGCCAGCGCAAGCGCTGCGGTGAGCACGATGCCACCGGCCGCCTCCTCGCGAAGCAGCTCGAGGACGAAGGCGGTTCGTGAGGGGCTTGACGTCAAGCGTTGTGTTCTCTTCGGTGAATCAGCCACTGCCTCTGAGTCTCCCACCGAGCGGCGCTCCAAGGAGCACTCGGGCCGCGTCGCCTCCCGCCGCCACCCCCACGATGCTTCTAGACTCTAAGTATGCCGAAAGAGTCACAGCCCAACGGCTCGGACCACTGATGACGACGGCACCTCCAGAGGTCGTCTCACTCCCGCAGCGACGAGTTCTCGTCATCTTTAGTGCGCTGATGCTGGGGATGTTGCTTGCTGCGATGGACTCCACAATCGTCTCGACCGCGCTTCCGACCATTGTCGGGGACCTTGGCGGTGCCTCTCATCTGAGTTGGGTCGTTACCGCATACCTGCTGGCGTCGACCGTCTCGACCCCTCTCTGGGGCAAGCTCGGCGACCTCTATGGGCGAAAGCGCTTCTATCAGGCCTCGATTGTCCTGTTCCTCGCCGGGTCGATGCTGAGCGGGTTATCGCAGTCAATGATCGAGCTCATTGTGTTCCGAGCGATCCAAGGGCTCGGTGGGGGAGGACTGCTCGTCGGCGCTCAGGCAATCATCGGCGACGTGGTCAGCCCTCGTGACCGAGGACGTTATGTGGGGCTTTTCGGAGCGGTCTATGGCGCCGCGACGGTGCTCGGTCCCATGATTGGTGGCGTTGTCACGCAGTACCTTTCGTGGCGCTGGGTCTTCTACATCAATCTCCCCATCGGCATCGTCGCCATGATTGTGACTGCCGCTGCCCTCCCGAGCGTTCGCACCCGGGTGGCTCACACCATCGATTACCTCGGTGCCGGCGTCCTGACGGGTGCAGCAACATGCCTCGTGTTGTTCACCTCTCTCGGCGGAACCACGCTTCCTTGGTCGTCGGCAACGGTGATCGGCCTAGGGATCGGGGGCCTTGGGTTGACGGGCATGTTCCTCGTGATCGAGAAGCGGGCCACAGAGCCGGTAATCCCACTTCGTCTCTTTTCGAACAAAGTGTTCTCGGTTGCCTCGGCTATCGGCTTTGTCGTGGGGTTCGCGATGTTCGGCGCCTTGACCTTTCTCCCTCAGTTCTTCCAGTTGGTCAAGGGTGTAACCCCAACTGCATCAGGTCTCCGGCTGCTCCCACTGATGGGTGGCCTCTTCGGTGCCTCGATCTTTTCGGGGCAGATGATCAGTCGGGGGAGCCACTACAAGCGGTTCCCCGTGATCGGAACGCTGCTCATGACCTTGGGCCTGTGGCTCATGTCCAACGTCACGATGACCACCTCGGGCTGGACGACCGCTGGCTACATGCTTGTGTTCGGACTTGGGCTCGGTCTGGTGATGCAGGTCCTTGTCCTCGCAGTGCAGAATTCGGTGACCTACAAAGACCTCGGGACGGCGACGGCTTCGGCCAACTTCTTCCGCATGATTGGTGGCTCGTTCGGAGTTGCCGTCTTTGGGGCGATCTACGCCAACGTTCTCCCCCGACGACTCGAGCACCACCTCGGCCCTCTTGCTGCGAAAAGTCAGCTCAGCGCATTGACGCCCGAGGCCCTCCATCGACTGCCTGCGGTGGTCCAGCAAGGGATCATGGCGTCAATCACCGAGTCGATCCAGATGATCTTCCTCGTGGCGGTGCCGATCGGCATCGTGGCATTCGCCTTGACTCTGCTGCTGCCCGAGGTTGAACTTCGCTCGACGGTCCGGGCGAACCGGGATTTGGGCGAGACGTTGCCCGCCCCTGAAGCACGATCAAGTCTCCAAGAGGTCGAGCTCGCTCTCGAGCGTGTCATCGGTACGGAGGACCGGGCCCAGGTCTATGTCGCCCTTGCTGCTCGAGCGGAATTGGATTTGGGCCCACAAGCGTGTTGGCTGTTGTTCCGATTAGGCGAGCGGCACGACCTCGACGAGGCCACGCTCGAGCGTCACTACAAGGTGCCTGATGGCGTCTTGGCTGCGGGTCTCGGGGAACTTGCCACGAACGAACTGATCGTCAAGCGGGACCAGGGTCCCCTTGTGATCACCGACCAGGGGCGCGCCGCCATGGCAGCGCTCACCGAAGCGAGGCGAGTGGGTCTCGAGGAACTCCTCGAGGGATGGGATCCCCGGGAGCACCCGGAGCTCGAAGTGCTGGTGAGGCGTCTGGCGACTGTGCTTCTGGCCGATGACGATCGCCTCCTCACTGCGGCTCGGCCGAGACGAGCCACCTGAGGCGTCGCTCTTCTCAGGTGCTTTGGTCGCGCAGGGATGCGAGGAGCCCGTCCACCGAACGCTCGATGATGGCGACGCACTGATCGAAGTCGGTCTGGTCTCCGTAGTACGGATCGGCGATATCGACCTGGCCGCCGATTCCGGCGTAGGGGCGAAGCATCACGAGGTCACTTCGCCGATCGTGACCGATACGACCAGCCAGGATCTGCTGGTGCTTTCGGTCAAGGGCAACGACGAGATCGGCGCTGCTCAGCAACTGATCGGTGGCGTGCTGAGCGAGGTGGTCGCTTGGGTCGTAGCCACGCTCGGCGAGTGCTTGGGCGGCTCTGGGGTCAATGGCTTTGCCGACGTGCCACGACGCGGTCCCGGCACTCGAGACGATGAGGGAGCGGGAGAACTCATCGTTCATCGAAGCAATCCTTGAACGAGCGATGATCGCTGCCGCAGGAGACCTGCAGATGTTGCCGGTGCACACAAAGAGCAGGTGGCGGCCCGAGGGCGTCACGCGCTGTAGATCTCCTTGAGGTCCTTCTTGACGATCTTGCCCGTTCCGGCTCGGGGCATTTCGTCGCGCAGTTCGAGCCGCTCGGGGATTTTCTGGGTCATGAGGCCAGCGTCGCGGCAATAGGCGACCATCTCGTCAAACGTGAACTCGCCGGTACCGGGAGCAGCCTGGACCACGGCGCAGACCATCTCGCCCCGTGATGGGTCAGGGAGGCCGATCACGGCCACCTCCGCCACCTTTGGATGGGCGCTGAGAAGATCCTCGATCTCCTTAGCGCTGATGTTTTCGCCCTTGCGGACGATGACATCCTTCAGACGCCCGGTGAGAGCCAGATGCCCGTCGTTTCGGAGGATCCCGAGGTCCCCAGTGCGGAACCAGCCGTCCTCGTCGAAGGCATCAAGGTTGAGCTCTGGGTTGGTGTAGCCACGGAAGACCATCGGTCCCTTGACCCGCACCTCACCCTCCTCGCCAGCGGCTGCTGGCGTGCCATCAAGCTTGACGATCCTGACGGTGGCGCCCTCGACGGGGGCGCCGTCGGTGTTGGCGAGTTGCTCGTCAGTGTCATGCGGTGAGCCGTTGGCGATCATCGGGACTTCGGTCATGCCATAGCCGTGGACGATGCCTCGCCCGCCGATCTCGTCACGAACCTCGGCGTGGAGGTTGGGTGGCTTGGCCGCACCACCGCCCGACATGAGGCGCAGAGTCGGGAAGATCGATACGTCAGGGTTCTTGCGCTGCTCGGTGAGGTACGCCACGTAGAAGGCGGTGGATCCACCGACCATGGTCACCCCATGGCGGTTGAAGATCTCGATGGCGTCGGTGGGCACAAAGGCCTCAAGGAGGATGGCAGGGAAACCGAGAGCCAACATGGTCACGAGGTAGTCAGGTCCAGCGATGTGGGCGAAGGGGAAGGCAATCGAACCAACGTCGTCTGGCGACATGTCGAGCGCTCGGGCTAGTCCCCAACCGCCAGCGATCAGGGTCTGGTCGGTGTGCTGGACGCCCTTGGGCTCTGCGGTCGAGCCTGAGGTGTAGTAGATCCATCGCACCGGCGCATCGTCGGCGTTGGACCCTGCGGGAGGTGGCCCGAGGGTGGAGGGGTCGCCGTGGGGGAGACCTGCCGAGAGGTCAAGAATTTCCAGCTCGAGATCGTGCTGCGCCATTGCTCGAGAAGCGATCTGGGCGAAGTCGACGTCTCGCCAGGTCCCCGGAATGATCAAGAGTGATGAGTCGGTCTGCTTGAGAGCGAAGCCAACCTCACGCTCTTTGTAGAGGTGGATAATCGGGTTTTGGATTGCTCCGAGCCGCGAGAGGGCTGCCGAGGTGATGATGGCCTCGATCGTGGTCGGCAACTGCCAGCTGACTCGAGAGCCAGCGGAGACGCCGAGATCTTGAAGGCCCGCCGCTGTGGTCTCGGCGGCAGTGAGGAATTCGCCGAAGGTCAGGGTTCGTCCCGTTGGGTCGAAGAGCATCGGGTGATCGGGTGATGCGGCCGCTCGTCGCTCGATCAGTTCCCACAGGGTTGTCGTGCCGATGATGGCGTCAGCGTGGCTCATGGATCCTCCTTGGACGTGGCTAATGATGACAGGTTCACCGGAGCAACGGGAGACCATCCCGCGTTGTGATTCAAGGGTTTGGGACCATGGAGACAATCAAATGGAGGGGCAATGACCGACGCGAAGCACGGAACCAACGATCGACAAGCGGGAAGAGCATTGAGGTTGGGGATCTCTGCTGTTGCCTTCGTCCTGTTGCTTTGGTTCATCATCGGGAACGCGCAGAAGGTGCAGATCCATTTCTGGGTGACCTCGGCACAGGCTTCTCTCATCGCCGTCATTTTGATCTCAGCGGCCTTCGGGGCGATCTTGGCGTTTCTTCTCTCACGAGGACGCAAGAGCTCCAAGCGCTAGGCACATTGGGTCCTCAACGAGGGGCGTCGGCCACCGAGGTGGTGATGGCGTCCGGCGAGGAGGCGCTCTGGGCGGACCATCTGGCTGTCGCGAGAAGGATGACTTGGTAAGCAGCGAGGACCACAAGGGTCCACACCACGCCCGACACGCTGTGAGAGCGCAGGATGAAGACGGCTGCTCCCGCAACTCCTACCCACCGCAATGGCGCCCCGTTCCGAGCAACGAAGGCAGCTCCTGCCCGCAGATGGGTGAACGCCTTGGCGGCCGACTCACTCTGGCGGACCGATTCTGCAGTCGAAGCGAGGGCTGACCGGCTTCCCTTTACTGCTCGACGTAGCGCAACAGCCCACGCCGACCCTCCGGCGAGCCAGAGTCCGAGGGCGATGACGACCATGATGCCGAGAGTCCACAGGAGGCTCCCGTGCAGGTACCGAATGAGTGCGTCGAAGACATGTTGAGCGAAGACCTGGGCGGAGACCGGGACGCTGTGGACGAAGAGTGACTTGCCGACAGTGAGCAAGGCGGCGAGGCCGAGACAGCCCAAGATTCCTCCGAGGATCAACCGAAGTGCAGTCCGCCGACGGTTGACGCCGATCGCGATGGCTGCGAGTCCGAGGATCGGTGTGCCAATCAGGAGCAGCAGGCGCAGATTGATGGCGAGGTCAAAGAAGAACGAAGCCTGCTGGACCTGCTTCGCCGAGAAAATCTTGAGTGACAGTTTTCGATTCGTGTCCAGTGCGCCCTTGATGGGATTGAAGAGGGTGACTCCCTTGGCGTCGAGGGCGTCGATCCCCGAGGCGATCGCAGGGGTGAGATCCACCACGACTTGACGGGCTTTGGAGACCGTTGGAGGGTTCTGTCCTGTAAGGACCGAGACGGCCGTCGAGTGGGTGAAGCGGTTTTCTTTATCCCAGAGGCGTGCGAAGACCGCAGATGAGGTGACCTTTCTCATCTGAGTGTCAGTAAATCCATGGAGTTGGGCGGTGACTGGTGCAGCGATGAACCCCACTTGCTTGGGGAGTGCGTCGGAGATCTTCTGCTGGACGTCGAACTGCGTGAACAATTTGTTCGTTGCCTGATCGGCGATGTAGTTGGTCACGATCGGATCGTGGACGAGGGGGTGGAGGGTTGCCACGTAGCGATCGGTGTTGGCCACGGTCTTGACGGCCCATCCGGCGACGAGCGTCAGCGGTGTCAGGATCGTAAAGGCGACGATGAGAACCCATGTGAGGACCCGACGACCTCGGTGGCCTGAATGCTTGTGACCAACTTGGGCGCCAGGCGCCCCGGGATCGGGCTTCAGCTCATCGTCGTGGGTCATGGGGTCGCTCCTCGGGTTGGAACCATGGCGACCCTGACGCTACCCGGGAATGGTGCGATATCGATGGTTCTCCTTGATAGCGGGACTGGGTTCGGGTTCCGAGAGAGTTCATGGGCTTATTGTTGAAGGTGGCGTGACCTTGGGGCAAGGAGCGTCCTAGTATCGAAACATCAGATCAACGCCCCGTCGTGGCGTGAGCGAAGGGAAGGGGGTCAGGCGATGCCACTGTCAGAACATGAGCAGAGAATTCTTGCGGAGCTTGAAGAATCCCTGTCGAAGCAAGATCCCTCGTTTGCAGAACGGGTGCGCAACGAAACCGTCTATCGCCATGCAGGACGCCAGTGCAAGTGGGCCGCATTCTTCTTTGTCGCTGGATTGGCAGAGTTGGTCATCCTCTATTCACGTTCGGTACTCCTCGGACTTCTCGGGGTGGCGATCATGTTCGCTTCAGCCGTGATCTTTGAGCGAAACCTGCGGCGCATGGGTAAAGCCAGTTGGCACGACATCACCCGTTCTCTTCACGAAGAGGAGCGTTCGGGGGCATCAGGCGGCATTGAGAGCGCAGTGCACGATGCACGTGACTGGTTCAGGAGTCGCCTCCACCGACGCGAACGCTGAGTCCGACGTGATGCTGGCGTGACACTTGCCTGCTTGGCGATTGACATCGGTGGCACCAAGTTGGCCTGCGGTGTCGTCGGCGATTCTGGGGAAATCTTGATGCGGGGCCAAGTCGCCACGCCTCAAGGTTCGAGTGAAAGCCAGTTATTCGAGACCCTCATTTCCCTTGTCGAGACGGTCTTGCGAGACTCACCTGTAACCCCAGAATTCTGTGGTGTGGGCTGCGGGGGACCGATGGTGATTTCCGCAGGGACCGTCTCACCGCTGAACATCCCCTGCTGGGTCGATTTCCCCTTGGTTGAGGTGCTTCAGGATCGCCTGGCGCTCCCGGTCGCATTGGAGAACGATGCCAAGGCGCTGGCGCTCGGTGAGGGCTGGCTGGGAGCGGCTCGGGGGAGCGACTCGTACATGGCCATGGTTGTCTCCACCGGAGTCGGCGGAGGGATCGTTCTCGACGGGCGGTTGCTTGATGGAGGTCAGGGTAATGCGGGCCACATTGGCCACCTCGTGGTGGTGCCCGATGGCAGGACATGTGGCTGCGGCGTGAAGGGATGCCTTGAGGCCGAGGTTTCGGGAACAGCGATCATGGCTATCACCGGTAAGCATCCGAGCGAGGCGGACCCGGCAACGATCCAGCGGAGCGGCCACCTCGTGGGCCAGGCGGTGGCCTCGGTGGCCAGCCTCCTTGATCTCAACCTGTGCGTCGTGGCGGGATCGGTGGCGCTGGGCTTCGGGACACCGTTCTTTGAGGCCGCTCAGGAATCACTGGAACAGCACACGGGCCTTTCCTTCACGAACGGGGCGCGAATCATCCCCGCTGGCTTGGGGGCGGATGGCCCGCTGGTTGGAGCGGCCGCGGTCGGTTTTCGTGCGAGGTCGGCGGATCAAGCAAAGATGGTTCGATGACACCGATCGTGGCTCGCGGAACCACCGCTCGTGTCTTGCTTCGACCATGGCTGATTCCCGCCGCAATTCGAGGAGCACTGGCCATGGCCAAGCGCGGCTGGTGGCGGCGGTGGCCGTTTCTCCCAGTGCCTGATGATCGCTACTGGGCTTTTCGGATGGAGACCGCCTCCGGCGGAGACGGATCAATTCTTCCGACGCCAGACGAGACACTTGAAGTGATCGAGTGGACTGCACAGATGAGACGGCGTCACCGGTAGGCAGCGATGGACGACCGTCGTGTCCTGCTCCTCAACGCAACCTACGAACCGCTTCAGCTCATGGGTGCGCGCCGAGCGGTCACCCTTTGGCTGGCAAGCCGAGTCGACGTGGTTGCCCCCCGGGGTGACGATCTGGCGCTCCGGTCGCCAACGGCCGTCGTCGCTGTCCCCTCTGTGCTGCGACTCCGACACTATGTACGGGTTCCCGTCGAGGCCCAGATTCCACCACTGTCGAGGATGGCGATCTTGGCCCGTGATCACCATCGCTGTGCCTATTGCGATTTGCGAGGCGACACGATTGACCATGTGGTACCTCGCAGCCGAGGCGGCCTTCACGAGTGGACCAATGTCGTGGCGGCGTGCGCTCACCACAATCGGGTCAAGGGCAACCGCCTCCTGAGCGAACTTGGATGGGCCCTGCGCAATGAGCCCAGGGCTCCCCATGGCCCTTTCTGGCGGTTCCAAGGACTCGATGAGGTCGACCCGGCGTGGGTCCCCTATCTGCCGAGTCCGGCGGTCGCTGCATGAGGGAAGTCCCTCGCATCGATATCGAGGTATTTCGATCTCTCCGGCATGTGACGGTCATTCGACGCCCCTACAGGGGGGACCTCATTGTCTTGGGTAGCGCACAGGCGCTCGACATCCTCGCCGACAGCCACGTCCCAGCGGTACGCCGTCATGGAGGGGGAGGAGCGGTGCTGGCGACAGCGTCAATGCGGTGGGTGGAGATCTGGATCCCATCGCATTCGGTCCTTCATCACGCCTCTCCCTCTGACGGTCTTGCGGTCGCGGGCGAGGTGTGGAGATCGGCGCTCGCAATCCTCGGGGCCAAAGGATTGGTAGCGGCGCGGGTGAGGCAATCGTCGCCCTCAGTCGCCGTGTGCTTCGCAGGCGTCGGCCATGGCGAAGTTCTCGATGCGGATGGGGCGAAACTGGTGGGTCTTACTGCTTGGCGCAGCCGGGAGGGTTCTCTCTACCAGGGGGCCGTCTATCAGGCCATGGATCTGAGCCTTCCGTCTCTCCTCGCTGTGGGCGTCAAAGCGAGGCAACCGCTCGACCGGGCGCTCGCCAACAATGCAACGGATCTTGACCGAACCATCGGAGATCATGTGTCAACAGAGCACATCAACGATGCGATCACAAAAGTTCTGGCGCACAAGCTTGGTAGCGAACGCCTCGGGGCATCCATGATGGCTGAAGCGCCCGGTGGGCTCGTGGTGACGGAGGGGACTCGAGCCGATGCCACTGACTCGTTGGTCCAAGGAGGGCCGTGACTTCGCTCGAAAGCAGATTTTTCGAGTCCGCCGCAACGTTCGAGATCAGGCCGTACTTCAGGGGAAGTACCTAGGTGGGGCATCTCGGGCCCACTTGAAGGGTCACGTGACGCAAGACCCCCGCCCAATCTGCTCGCAATGCATCAGAACCTGGGCTGAATGCAGCCAGAGCGCCGGAGCTAACCCTC
>JBAXAR010000045.1:0-15473 GCA_037142475.1 Actinomycetes bacterium | reverse complement strand
CACCCTGAGCACCGATCGAGCCAGTGTCACCCTGGGCACCAGTTGAACCAGTGTCGCCCTGGGCGCCAGTTGAACCAGTGTCACCCTGGGCGCCGGCTGAACCAGTGTCGCCCTGGGCGCCGGTTGAACCAGCGTCACCCTGGGCGCCGGTTGAACCAGTATCGCCCTGGACACCCTGAGCACCGATCGAGCCAGTGTCACCCTGGGCACCAGTTGAACCAGTGTCACCCTGGGCACCGGTTGAACCAGTGTCACCCTGGGCGCCAGTTGAGCCAGTGTCGCCCTGGACACCGGGTGCACCGGCATCACCCTGGGCACCGGTTGAACCAGTGTCACCTGTCGGACCCTGGGCTCCTACGGAACCAGTGTCACCCTGGGCACCAGTCGAGCCAGCGCCACCCTGGGCACCAGTCGAGCCAGTGTCACCCTGAGCGCCGGTTGAACCAGCGTCACCTTGGGCGCCAGTTGAGCCAGCGTCACCCTGGGCACCGGTTGAACCAGCGTCACCCTGGGCTCCCGTTGGGCCAGTGTCGCCCTGAGCACCCGTCTGACCCCGGTCACCGGTGGCGCCTTGTGCCCCAGTTTGTCCTTCGAGACCAGCAGCACCTTGGGCACCGGTTGCTCCATCCGAACCATCGGTCCCATTGGCGCCTGCAGCGCCCTGAGCTCCGTCGCTCCCCGCTGCCCCGTCAGCTCCAGCGGAACCTTGGGCACCAGTTGAACCAGCGTCACCCTGGGCTCCCTGCGGACCGTTCGCACCTTGAGATCCATCTTGGCCATTGGTGCCATTGCTGCCATTGGCACCAGCGTCACCTTGGGCACCAGTTGAACCAGCGTCACCCTGGGCACCAGTTGAACCAGCGTCACCCTGGGCGCCAGTGAACCCTTGGTTGCCGTTCTGACCATCGCTTCCGTTTGATCCTTGCGCCCCGGTCGAACCTTGGGAGCCGTCTTGACCGTCAGCGCCATTGGCACCCTGAGCGCCATCAGTACCCTGGTCGCCTTGCGGACCAACCCATGTCGAACCCTGAGGTCCATCAACGCCCGGATCCCCAGAGTCTCCCTGCGGTCCTTGCGGTCCCTGTGCGCCGGCATAGCCTTGCGCTCCGAGGTTGCCCGCTGCACCCTGCGTTCCCTGAACTCCCTGCGGACCCTTGGGGCCGGTCGTCCCTGAAGGACCCTGGGCTCCCTGGGTTCCGAGCACACCCTGGGGTCCCTGGGGTCCCTTGGCTCCCTGTGCCCCCTGTGCGCCCTGTGCTCCCTGTGCGCCCTGTGCGCCCTGTACGCCCTGGGGGCCCTTGGCACCCTGCGCACCCTGTGCGCCTGTCGCTCCCTGAGCACCGGTGGTGCCCTGGTTACCCTGCACACCCTGGGCGCCAGCAGTGCCAGCAGCGCCAGCGGCGCCAGTCGTTCCTTGGGTTCCCTGTGCGCCCTGAACACCCTGGCCACCCTGCGCACCCTTGGCGCCTTGGGCGCCACTCGTGCCTTGAGCACCAGTTGATCCTTGTGGACCCTGGGCACCCTGTGGTCCTTGGGTACCCGTGACGCCTTGACCCGCCACCGTTGTGGTGGTCACGGCAGCGAGGACCGTTGCTCCCTTGGGAACGAGTGGGCTCGAAGCTGCCGCCACTCCAGGAGAGATCACCGAGACGCCGCCGACCGCGGCGGACACTGCCATGGCAGCGGAGACGGCCTGCTTGCGAAGCTTCTGAGCAGACGGGGTGTAGCGCCCTGAGCTCTTGGGGTTTCCGTGACGGTTGCTGGTCTTTGCCACCTGAGTCTCCTACGACTTGGTTCTGCTTCTCGGACTGATGTACGAAATTTCACCGCGTGCGAGGCAAGTACCACGACACGCGAGAATTACTGACTGGTTTTAACCTCTCGGCGGTCGTCTGTCAAGTGCGCCCCGCGAATCGTCGAAACATCAATTCGTTCCCAGCGCATGGCTCGCTTCATCGAACGGAACCTGTGAACATGCGTCGCACCATGAAATGGGAACCTACCGACCGGGTTGACTCAATTCCAGTCACCCCGGAAACTTTTGTGGCCCCCATTGCCACGACGTCTCTGATCTCCTTTGAGGCCCTTTGCGTCGGCATGGGGACAAGGGTGGTCATCACCCCAGAGCGGTGCCGCAGAAGGGAGTTGGCCGGTCTGTCTGGATCAGAATGAACGTGACGCCTCAGTCAGAAACCGCAAACGCCAATCCAAAAGTTCCTTTGCGCCAACAGCCACCATGGCTGCCCCACGAGCAGGCTGTCGTCAGCGAGGACTAGCTGGCAGCGACGGCTGCGACCATCTTGGTGAGCGTCTCTTTGGCGTCACCGAAGACCAGCGTTGTCTTCTCGTTGAAGAGGAGCTCGTTTTCGATACCGGCGAAGCCAGGTCGCATGGATCGCTTGAGGAACACGACCTGGCCTGCATCGTCAGCGTTGATGATCGGCATGCCCGAGATGGGGCTGCCGGGCTCACGCGCCGCCGGGTTCACAGTGTCGTTTGCGCCGACCACGAGGGCGACGTCGCAGTCACGCAGCAGGGGGTTCGCTTCATCCATTTCAAGGAGCTTGTCGTACGGGACGTTGGCTTCAGCCAGAAGGACGTTCATGTGTCCTGGCATACGACCCGCAACGGGGTGGATGGCGTAGAAGACCTCGATGCCCTTGCTCTCAAGCTCGTCGGCAAGCTCACGGGCAATGTGCTGTGCTTGGGCAACGGCGAGTCCGTAGCCCGGGATGATGGCGACCTTCTTGGCGTACGCCAGCATCACGCCGATGTCCTCTGGACTGTTCGAGCGGACCGGGCGATCCTCGCCGGAGCCACCACCTGTGGTCGCCACGGCGGAGCCAAAGGCGCTGAACAAGATGTTGGGAAGACTCCGACCCATTGCCTTGCACATCATCTGGGTCAAGAGAAGGCCTGAGGCGCCCACCAGAGTTCCGGCCACGATCAGCATGTTGTTGTTCAGGGTGAACCCCGACGCTGCGACGGCCACACCGGTGAGTGAGTTCAACAACGAAATCAGGACGGGAACGTCGGCACCACCGATGGGCAGCACGATGGCCATGCCCACGATGAAGGCCACCGCCAGCAAGATCCACAACAAGAGCACTGAAGGGTGCACAAGGATCATGATGATCAGGGCAATGGCTCCGAGGCCGAGCAGTGCGTTGATGACCTGCTGGCCTGGGTAGGTAATCGGTCGTCCGGTGATCAGCTCTTGGAGCTTGATGAACGCAATGGCCGAGCCTGAGAACGACACCGTGCCGATAAGGACGCCGAGCAGGACCTCGAGGACCACATAGGTCGCCGGAGCGTTGTGGCGGATGTGCATGTACTCGGCGATCGACACCAGTGCCGCTGCCCCACCACCCACACCGTTGAAGATGGCCACCAGCTGCGGCATCGCCGTCATCTTGACGAACCGAGACGTCGGGATCCCGATTGCGGCACCGACGACCATGGCGATGACCATGGGGATGAGGTGGCGAAGGTTGGGCTGGAAGAACGTCGCTCCGATGGCCACGGCCATGCCAACCATGGCGATGAAGTTCCCTGAGCGCGCTCGCTTCGGGTTCGAGAGCCCCTTCAGCGCCAGAACGAAAGTGACAGCCGCGAAGAGGTAGCAGAGGTCAATGATGGTGGTACGGCTCATGAGGACACCTTGTCGTTCTTCGGTGCCGCCTTGGGCTTGAACATTCCGAGCATCCGGTCGGTCACGGTGAAGCCTCCGACCACGTTCAACGTGGCCAAGAACACCGCAGCCGTGCCAAGAGCGACCTCGAGGGTGCCGTCAGCCTCACCGAGGACGATCATGGAGCCCACGATGATCACACCGTGGATCGCATTCGATCCTGACATCAGCGGTGTGTGGAGAATGGCGGGGACCTTGGAGATCACCTCGATCCCGATGAAGACCGCCAGGATGAAGACCGTCAGGTACTGCAGGATTGCGTTGCCCATGGCTTAGGCCTCCTCGGTGGACGTGTCCACCGGCGGCGCCGGCGGGGTAATCGGGACGTGTGGAGCGCCGATGGCCTCGGCAGCGGCGGCATTGGCCGCCTCGCCGGCCTTGAGCACAGTGGTGCCAATGACGATCTCATCGGCCCAGTCGGGGTCAAGGGTTCCTTCGTTGGAGAACAACTCAAGCAGGTTGATCACGTTGCGCGAGTACAAGAAACTGGCGTGGGTCGGCATGCCTGACGGGGGGTTCGTCATCCCGACGACCGAGGCATTGCCATGGGTAATGGTCTCGCCGGCCTTGGTGACCTCGCAATTCCCTCCGCCATCGGCGGCCATGTCGATGACCACTGACCCTGGGCCCATCTTGTCGACCATGGCTGCGGTCACCAGGATCGGGGCCTTGCGGCCAGGGACCGCTGCGGTGGTGATCACCACATCAGAGTTGGCCACCACGTCGGCAAGGGCGGCCTGCTGTGCGGCAACCTCTTCGGGGCTGAGCTCACGGGCGTAGCCACCTTCGCCTTCGGCGGTGACGCCGAGGTCAACGAAGGTCGCACCGAGGCTTTCGGCCTCTTCCTTGGCCGCCGAGCGCACGTCGTAGGCGCTGACATTGGCCCCAAGGCGGCGAGCGGTGGCGATTGCCTGAAGACCGGCAACCCCAACGCCCATGATGAGAACCTTGGCCGGCTGCACCGTGCCTGCCGCGGTCATAAACATCGGGAAGAACTTGGTCAGGCTCTCCGCTGCAAGCAGTCCGGCGCGGTATCCCGACACCGTGGCCTGCGAGCTGAGGGCGTCCATGGTCTGCGCTCGGCTGATACGAGGCAGCAAGTCGAAACTCACCGCGGTGGCCTTCTTGTCCGCCAGAACCTTCAAAGCCTCAGCGGACTGGCCGGGCTGAAGGAAGCTCATCACGAGGACGCCATCGGGATAGCCGGCTGCTTCTTGCGCGGAGCAGAAATTGACCTTGACGATGACGTTGGCACCGTCAACGGTGGCGCCGTTATCGGGGGCGATGCGAGCACCGGCCTCGACGTAGGCAGCATCGGAGAAGGTGGCCTCGAGCCCAGCACCTGACTGGACGACGACGTCCCAGCCAAGATCGACTAGGCGCTTAGCGATCTCCGGGACGACGGCGACTCGACGCTCGCCGGGACGCGACTCGGTGGGGATGGCAAGTTTCACGGGTCCGGTTCTAGCAGATCCCTCGGCCTTGCCGGCGGTTCAGCGCGACGGTGGTCTCAGGCACCGCCAGCGGCGGCCCGCTGGAACGCCGGCCACTCGCCACCACCGTGCAGAACGATGTTGGCTCCCGAGAGATACGAGGTCAACGGACCGCAGATGGCCAGGGTCGCTCCGGCCACGTCCTCAGGCGTCCCCATGCGGCCGAGCGGCACGGTGGCCGCTACTCGGGCCATCCCCTCTGCCCCGCCGTAGTGCTCGGGTCCGGCCCCCGAATCGAGCAGACCGGCTGAGATGCAGTTGACCCGGACCTTGGGCGCCCACTCGACGGCGAGGGATTCGGTCAGGTTAATCAGGCCCGCTTTGGCGGCCCCGTAGGCCGCCGTTCCTGGTGCGGGACGCAATGCGGCGACGGAGCCGATGTTGATGATGTGGCCACCGGTCTCTTGGGTCTGCATCACCGCGTTCGCTGCTTGCGCACAAAAGAACGGGGCCAGGAGATTGAGTGCGATGACCGAGGTAATGAAACGCGGCGACGCGGTGGCAGCGTCAGTCGCCGGTGACCCACCGGCATTGTTGATCAGCAGATCGAGCCGACCAAACTCAGCGACGCAGGCCGCGACCAGGCGGGTCGCCTCATCGGCGTCGCGCACATCGGCGGCAACGAAACGCGCTCGCCGCTCGACGCCATCAGGTCCATGGGCCGTGAGCGGCCGCTCGGGCTCGTGGCGCCCGCAGGTCATCACGTCGGCGCCTTGGACCAACAAGGCCTCGGCGATCGCTCGGCCGACGCCGCGCGTGCCTCCGGTGACAATGGCGACGGTTCCGGTCAGATCAAGGGCACTGCGCTCCACTGCAACCTCCACTTGGTGCTTCAGGACCTCATGGATCCCGGCGTCTTCGTGCTCGAAGACTACGCCGGGTGCGGCGCAGACGGGCTTGAGATGGTCATGGTCGAGACTTGTCGCCTAGCGTGACCTGACGCACCGTCAGATCAGAAGGCGACATCAGTCACCTTCGAGCAACGAGGAGCCGGCTCATGCCGATCAGGACAGAGATCAACCGCGCCGGGATCACCGAGGTCATCATTGATGCCCCTCCGGTCAACGCGCTCAACGTGGCCGGGTGGTTTGACCTTGCCGATCAGTTGCTCGCCGCGGGACGTGACCCGGAGTGCCGCGTCGTGATCCTGCGTTCCGAGGGCCGTGGCTTCCAAGCAGGCGTTGACATCAAGGAGATCCAAGAGAAGGGCGACGAGGCGCTGGTGGGATGCAACCGAGGTTGCTTTGCTGCCTTCGCTGCCGTCTACGACTGCGAGGTCCCCGTGATCGCCTCTGTCGGGGGCTACTGCCTCGGAGGCGGGATCGGTCTCGTGGGGAACGCTGACATGATCGTGGCGTCCGACGACGCCACCTTCGGGCTGCCCGAGGTGGACCGCGGAGCGCTCGGCGCCGCCACGCATTTGTCGCGGCTCGTCCCACAACATCTCATGCGTCGGATGCTCTACACCGCCGAGCCAATCGGCGCCGCCGAGCTTGCGCTCTACGGCTCGATCTGGAAGGTCACCCCTCGAGACGAGCTGCTGGCGGCCACTTACGAACTTGCGGAGAAGATCGCCTCGAAGAGCCCCAGCATCTTGCGGAGAGCCAAAGAAGCGGTGAACGGCATCGATCCCGTCGACGTCAAGCGCAGTTACCGCTACGAGCAGGGATTCACCTACGAGCTCCATGTCAGAGGCGTCGCCGATGAACAGCGCTCGGCCTTTGTTGAGAAGCGAGACGCGGAGATCACCAAGTAGCCATGGCCAACAAACAGACAACCCTGGCGGCGATGACCGCCGAGATTCAGTCCGGTATGACCATCGGGATCGGAGGCTGGGGATCTCGCCGCAAGCCCATGGCGCTGGTGCGAGCAATCCTGAACTCCGACGTCGAGGACCTCACCGTCGTGGCCTACGGAGGCCCTGACGTTGGCCTCCTCGTGAAGTCCGGCAAAGTGAAAAAGGTCATCTGCGGGTTCGTGACCCTCGACTCGATTCCCCTCGATCCGCTGTGGCGCGCTGCTCGTCAGGCTGGCGCCGTTGAGTTGATGGAAGTTGACGAGGGCCTCTTCTACCTGGGCCTTCAGGCTGCCGCATGGCGTGTGCCCTTCCTCGTCGCCCGAGCGGGTCTTGGCTCTGCCGTGCTCGACAACGCACCGGAGATCCGAACCATCGAGAACCCTTATGGCGACGGACCCTTTGCTGACCCCGCCGATGGTGGAGCCACGCTCGTGGCCATGCCAGCCCTTCGGCTCGACATCGCGGCGGTCCACGTCAACATCGCTGATACTGCTGGCAACGCCATGGTCCTCGGGCCCGACCCGTTTTTCGATGAGCTGTTCCTCGGAGCGGCACAGCGGCGTTTCGTGACCGCCGAGAAGGTCGTCGAAGCCGGTACCTTGTCTGACCACGGTCCTCTTGAGCGAGTGATCATTCACCGGCTGATGACCGACGCGGTGGCCGAGACCCCGGGCGGAGCGCACTTCACCACCAACCTCCCCGACTACGGCCGAGATGAGGCGTTCCAGAAGGCCTACGTGGCCGCCGCCAAGGAACCCGAGGCGTGGACTGCGTTCTCCCAGCGGTTCCTTGCAGGCGACGAGGAGTCGTATCAACAAGCGGTCCAGGCCTGGAGGGCAGAACAGTGAGCGAGATCACCCGAGCAGATGTCTGCACCCTCGCCTGCGCCGAGGCCTGGCGTGATGCCGGCGAAATCATGGTGAGCCCTTTCGGCTCCGTTCCGGCCCTTGGCGCTCGCTTGGCCAAGTCCACCTTCTCTCCAGACCTCGTGTTGACTGACGGCGAGGCTGCCCTCGTCCACGGCATCTCGACGCTGGCGGCCAAGCCAACCGAGCTCACCCGTGAGGCCTACGTCCCGTACAAGGCGATCTTCGCCGTGGTCTGGTCAGGCCGGCGGCACATCATGATGATGGCAAGCCAGGTTGACCGCTTCGGCAACCAGAACATCTCGGCCATCGGACCCCACGACCACCCCAAGGCCCAACTCGTCGGCGTCCGCGGCGCCCCAGGGAACTCGGTCAACCACCCGACCTCGTACTGGGTGCCGAATCACTCAACCACCACCTTCGTGGAGTCCGTCGACGTGGTCTGTGGCGTCGGCAACGACCGTGCCGCTCAGGCCGGCCCAGGTGCCACTCGGTTCCACGATCTACGCCGGGTGGTCTCGAATCTCGGGGTCTTTGACTTTGCCACCCCTGATGGCTCGATGCGCGTGGTCTCCGCGCACCCTGGCGTCGGCATCGACGAGATCATCGCCGCCACCGGGTTCAGCCTCGGTGGCCTCGATGAGGCCGGAGTGACTCCAGAACCCGATGATGACCAGATGGCGCTCATCGAACAGCTTGACCCCCGAGGGGCACGTCTCAAGGAGATCCCCGCATGACCGACCACATCGAGATGCCCGAGCCACACCCGGCTCTTCGAACGAGGTTCGCCGAACTCGTTGGTGTTCGCTACCCCATCGTTCAGACCGGCATGGGCTGGGTGGCTGGATCCTCACTGGTCACCGCCACGGCCAATGCCGGCGGACTTGGCATTCTGGCATCGGCCACCATGACGCTCGATGAGCTCAAGGCGCAGATCGCCGACGTTCGCTCTGCTACCGACGCCCCCTTTGGCGTGAACCTCCTGACGAGCGTCGACGACGTTGAGCAGCGCATCGCCGCCATGGTCGATGCCGGCGTCACGGTCGCCTCCTTTGCCCAGGCACCGCGACCTGACATGGTGGCGGCCTGCACCGAACAGGGACTCGTCGTCATGCCCACCGTCGGTGCTCGACGCCACGCCGAGAAGATGGCCGGCATCGGCGTCTCCGCCGTGATCGCCCAAGGGGCCGAAGGTGGTGGCCACACCGGCGTGGTGCCCACCTCGATCCTCACCCCCGATGTTGTCGGCGGGGTTGGAGAGCAGATTCCTGTGATCTCCGCCGGTGGATGGTCCTCAGGCTCGGGCCTTGTCGCCGCCCTCGCACTCGGTGCCGATGGAATCGCCATGGGGACTCGATTTCTGTTGACCACTGACTCGAAGGTTCCTGACGCGGTCAAAGCGCAGTACCTTGCCACACCCGTCACCGGAACCATCGTGTCCAAGCGAGTCGACGGAGCACCCCAGCGCGTGATTACCACGGACTTGGTCAACAAACTCGAGGGGTCGAGTTGGCTGGCCAACCTTCCACGGTCGCTCCGCAGTGCTCACCAATTCCGGAGCGAGACTGGAGCGTCATTGTTCTCCATGCTGCGAGCCGGCAAGGAGATGAAGCAGGGCAATGAGCTGACCTGGCCTCAGGTGGTCATGGCAGCGAATGCCCCCGTCATGACCAAAGCAGGCCTGGTCGATGGACGAACCGATGTCGGGGTTCTGCCCACCGGACAGGTCACCGGTCTGATCGATGAATTGCCCTCGGTGGCCGAGCTCATCGCCCGGGTGATCAACCAGGCCAATGCAACGTTGGAGCGTCTCCGCGCCTAATCGGCCCGTCGAGGCGAGCAGGCCTCGACCCTAGAGTGTCCTCATGGCCCACACTCCCACGGACAGCGCTGATCTGGCGGCCGACCACGACGGAGCCAAGAAATCCCATGACGGGATGATCTTGGCCTTGGCCTGCGTGGCGCAGTTCATGGTGATCCTCGACGTGTCGGTCGTCAACGTGGCCCTGCCCTCGATGGGCCGAGACCTTCACTTCTCACCCTCAGGCCTGCAGTGGGTGGTGAACGCCTACGTGTTGTCCTTCGCCGGATTCCTGCTGCTCGGCGGCCGAACTGCGGACCTGTTCGGTCGGCGACGGGTCTTCATCTTCGGAGCGACGTTGTTCTCCATCGCCAGTCTGGTCGGCGGCCTCGCCACCACCTCGGGGATGCTCACAGGAGCTCGAGTCGCTCAAGGCCTTGGCGGCGCCTTCCTCTCCCCTGCCACGCTCACCATCATCGTGACCACCTTCCAAGGACCACGATTGGCCAAGGCGCTCGGAGCATGGGGCGCGGTCGGAGGTGCAGGCGGTGCGATTGGATCATTACTCGGCGGGATTCTGACCGCAGAACTCTCGTGGCGTTGGGTCCTGTTCATCAACATCCCCATCGGTATCGCCGTCGTCGCCGGAGCCCTGCTGTGGCTCTCTGAGCTGGCCCGCAAGACCCCGTCGACCACCCTTGACGTGAGTGGTGCGGTGCTCGTGACCGGGGGCCTCTCCGTGCTCGTCTACGGCATCGTCAACACCACCACCCATGGCTGGACCTCGACGTCGACCCTGGTGTGCCTGGCCATCGCCGTCGTGCTGCTTGGCGCCTTCGCTCTCGTCGAGACCAAGGTGGCCACCACCCCACTCGTCCCGTTCTCGTTCTTTGCCAAGCGGGTGACCGCCAGTGCGAACCTGGTGATGTTTCTCGTCGGGGCGGCCTTCTTTTCGATGTGGTACTTCTTGACGCTCTACCTCCAAGACGTCCTCGGCTACAGCGCCTTGACCACGGGCTTTGCTTTCGCCCCACAGGCCATCGCCATCATCATCGGCGCCCAGGTGACCACGCGGCTCATGGTGCGCATCGGCGTCTGGCCACTGGTTATGACCGGCACCACGCTGGCGTGTCTCGGGTTCTTCTGGATCTCCCAGCTCGCCTATAACAGCTCGTACTTCGGAGGCGTGTTCTTCCCGGCCATCACCATCGCCTTCGCCCTCGGGCTCCTGTTCAGCCCGCTCGCCGCCGCCGCCACCTCAGAGGTTGGTCCGGCTCAGGCCGGCCTCGCCTCGGGAGTCCTCAACACGGCTCGACAGATGGGGGGCAGCCTGGGCCTTGCGATCCTCGCCACCGTGGCGATCAACGCCACAAAGTCCCAGTTCGCAGGCGGACCCACACCCAGCCATCACTCCGTTGCCTATCTCCAGGCCGCCACCATCGGGTTCGACCGAGCATTCCTTGTGGCCTCCGGGGTGTGCCTCGTCGCCATGCTGGCCACCCTGCTCTTGCCACGCCACATCGGTCGACCAGTGCGCGCCACCACCGCAGCCTGATCAGGCGGCATGCGGCACCGCACTCCGCAGGGGACCCGATCAGCAGAGCGTCAATGGCCTGGCTCAGCGAGCCAAGATGACCGACGAACCATGGCCGAAGAGGCCCTGGTTGGCGGTGACCGCCACCTTCGCCCCTTCTACCTGGCGGCCGGTGGCCTCGCCACGAAGCTGCCAGACCGACTCACAGACCTGCGCGATCGCCTGGGCAGGGATGGCCTCACCGAAGGAACTGAGGCCTCCTGACGGGTTCACCGGGATCCGTCCACCGATGGTGGTCGCCCCCTCACGGAGCAACTTCTCCGCGTCACCCTCCGCACACAGACCGATGTCCTCGTACCAATCCAGCTCAAGGGCGCTCGAGAGGTCATAGACCTCGGCCAGCGAGAGATCCTCTGGGCCGATACCGGCTTCTTCATAGGCAGCCTGAGTGATCGAGGCCTTGAAGGTCCGCTCACCGGGCTGGACTGACGACGACGAGTCGGTGGCGAAGTTCGGCATCTCGATCACGGCGTTCGGGAAGGTCGGCGTGACGGTCGACACGGCGTTCACCGTGACCGGGTTCGCCGCTCCGTGGCGCTTGGCGTAGTCCATCGAGCACAGGATCACCGCAGCACCACCGTCGGAGGTGGCGCAGATCTCGAGCAGGCGCAGCGGGTCGGCGACGACCGGCGAGGCCAAGACCTCCTCGATGGTCACTTCCTTGCGATAGCGAGCATTGGGGTTGGCGAGACCGTGAAGAGCGTTCTTGACCTTGACCTGTGCGAAGTCCTGCTCGGTGGCGCCGTACATCGCCATGCGGCGTCGGGCGTAGAGCGCGAAGTAGGTCGGGTTGGTCGCTCCCAAGAGATGGAACCGGAGCCAGTCCGGATCATCGCGACGCTCGCCGCCCACTGGCTTGAAGAAGCCCTTGGGGGTGGTATCGGCGCCGACCACGAGAGCCACCTCGCACAGTCCGGCGAGGATCTGAGCTCGAGCATTGGCGATGGCCGCCGCCCCAGAAGCACACGCGGCGTAGCACGACGACACGCGGGCTCCGGTCCAGCCCAACGCCTGAGCAAAGGTCGCCCCCGCGATGAATCCGGGGTAGCCGTTGCGGATGGTGTCGGCCCCGGCGACGTACTCGACGTCAGTCCAAGGGATACCGGCGTCGTCAAGGGCGGCACGGGCTGCTGCCACGCCGTACTCCACAAAGTTCCGTCCCCACTTGCCCCAGGGGTGCATTCCCACACCCAAGATCGCAACCCTCTTGTCGTCAGGCATCTGTGCTCTCCTTGACCGGTTGCCACTTCCAGACGAGCTTGTCGCCGTCATCGTCTCGATAGAGCACGTCGACGACGAGCTCGACTTCCATGCCGACTTCGAGGTCATCGACCCCGTAGCCCGGGGCCACCTGACCGAGGACGACGATGCCCTCAGCGGCAAGCTCGACCGCGCAGAGCGCGAAGGGCACGTAGGGGTCAGCGGCCACGTAGGGCTCAGGCGGCTGATACTGGGCGTCGGTGTAGGACCAGATCCGTCCCCGACGTGAAAGCTCGATCGCCTCGAACTCCGTCGAGTTACAGCGAGGGTTCCGACACCACGTCTCCTCGGCGGGGAAAAACACCGTGGCGCAGCCCAGACACCGTGAACCCAGCAAGGCGGGGATCGACGGGTCAAAGAAGCCCTCAACAGCGGGGATCATCTCGCCGCCCATCAGCCGAGCCTCTCGATGATGGTGGCGTTGGCCTGTCCGCCGCCTTCGCACATCGTCTGGAGGCCATAGCGGCCACCGGTGCGCTCGAGCTCATTGAGCAAGGTGGCCATGATCCGCGCACCCGATGCTCCTGTGGGGTGGCCGAGTGCCATGGCACCGCCGTTGACGTTGACCTTGGTCATGTCGGGATGATGCTCCTTCTCCCAGGCAAGGACCACCGAGGCGAAGGCCTCGTTGATCTCGATGAGGTCGAGGTCGTCGATCGAGAGCCCTGAACGCTCGAGGATTTTGGTGGTCGCCGGGATCGGAGCAGTGAGCATGATCTGCGGGTCATTCGAGGCCACGGCGAAGGTGTGGAACCGGGCCCGGGGGGTGAGGCCGAGCTCAGCGGCCTTCTCCTCCGTCATGACCAGGACTGCAGCCGCTCCGTCAGAGATCTGCGACGACGACGCTGCGGTCACCTGGCCGCCTTCAAAGAACGCCGGCCGGAGGGCGGCGAGGCGCTCGAGGGAGGAATCGGGTCGGACCCCTTCGTCAGCGGTCACCAGGCCAGAGGCGGATCCATCGTGGCTTCGAGCATCCAGGGTGACGATCTCGTTCTCGAACCGACCCTCGGCCTGAGCGAGTGCTGCTCGCTGGTGGGAGCTGAAGGCCAGCGCGTCCATCTCTTCTCGCGTGATCGACCAGCGACGAGCGATCTCCTCGGCGCACTCGCCCTGGTGGATCAACTCGTAGCGAGACTTATAGAGCGGGCCATAGGCCTCACCCGGTCCGGGCTCAGTGGTCGAGCCGATCGGGACTCGGCTCATCGACTCAATGCCGGCTCCGACCACGATGTCCATGGCTCCCGACAACACCGCCTGGGCGGCGAAGTGGATGGCCTGCTGCGCCGAGCCGCACTGACGGTCCACGGTGGTGCCGGGGACTGTGTCGGGGTAGCCAGCGGCGAGGGCGGCATTGCGGGCAATGTTCATCGCCTGCTCGCCCACGGTCATGGTGCAGCCCATGATCACGTCGTCGATGAGCGCCGGGTCAAAGTCGTTGCGAGCGACCAGCGCAGCAAGGGGCTGGGCCGCGAGATCAGTGGCGTGCCAGCCGGAGAGCACACCTCCTCGACGGCCCACAGGAGTACGGACGGCATCGACGATGACACAGGTGCGCATAGGACCATTCTTGCCGACCATCTGATGGTGTGTCAGATTCGACACGTGGACCTCACTTTCACCCAGGACGAAGAGCGCTTTCGCGCCGAGGCGGCAGCGTGGCTGGCCGCCCATATTCCCGAGCCCGGCAGCCTTGCCTCGCTCGACACTGCCGAGGGCTTTGCGCAGCACCGCGCCTTCGAGGCAACGATGTTCGCCGACCGCTGGTCAGTCGTGTCCTGGCCCGAGGAATTCGGCGGTCGTGAAGTCGGAATCATTGAATGGCTGATCTTCGAAGAGGAGTACTACCGAGCCGGTGGGCCCAAGCGTGTCAGCCAGAACGGCATTTTCTTGTTGGCTCCCACCATCTTCGACTTCGGCACACCCGAACAGCAGCAGCGGTTCCTCCCGCCTATGGCCTCGGGCGAAGAGATCTGGTGCCAAGGATGGTCAGAGCCCGACGCGGGGAGCGACCTTGCGTCCTTGCGCTCAAAGGCCACCAAGGTCGATGGCGGCTGGCTCTTGAACGGGCAAAAGACGTGGGCCTCACGAGGGGCGTTCGCCGAGTGGTGCTTCGGACTCTTTCGAACCGATCCCGATGCAGAGCGGCACCGAGGACTGACCTACTTCCTGATCCCCATGGACGCCGACGGCGTGACTCGTCGGCCCATCGCCCAGCTCGACGGCGAGACCGGGTTCGCCGAGATCTTCTTCGAAGACGTCTTCGTTCCTGACGAGCAAGTACTCGGTGAGGTTGGCCAGGGTTGGAAAGTGGCCATGGCCACCGCCGGATCCGAGCGCGGCTTGTCGCTTCGCAGCCCGGCGCGCTACTCCGAGGCGGCGAAGCGTCTCGCCTCGCTCTTCGTCGAGACCCAGGGCTTCGGAGCACACGGCCTCGGCCTCGGCCCAGCCGGCCGATTGGCCGATGACGTGGCCAAGGCCTACTGCGACGCCCAGGCCTATGAGCTCCAGACGTGGTGGACCGCCACCGCCATTCGTCAAGGCAAGGGGGTGGGTCCCGAGGCCTCGTGCACCAAGATCTTCTGGTCTGAGCTCGATGTCCACCTCCACCAGACCGCCCTCGGACTGCTCGGCCCCAACGCCGAGCTCCTTGAGGCCGACGGCGAGCTGAGCGACTGGCTCGACGGCTACCTGTTCTCGCTGGCCGGACCCATCTACGCCGGAACCAATCAAATCCAGCGCAACGTCGTCGCTGAGCGCCTGCTCGGCCTTCCGAGGAGCTGACCATGCGCTTCGCATTCACTGATGACCAGCTCGCCCTCAGGGCAGGTGCCGCCGAAGTCCTGGCCTCGGCCTGCACCCCTGCTGATGTCCGAGCCGTGATGGAGTCGGGTGATCCCTCTGCCGGTCGAAGCGCGCTGCGCTGGTCAGCGTTGAGTGACCTTGGAGCCACCGGGCTCCTCGCTCCGGTTG
>JBAXAR010000044.1:0-15933 GCA_037142475.1 Actinomycetes bacterium | reverse complement strand
CGATCAGTCAGTGACGACAGCATCAGCGCTGTCGTCGTCACCCGACGGAAAGGTCTGCGCCAGTTCGTCATCACTTGGAACATGGACGACCCGAGCTTCGTCGGGCAGGAGGTCCACTATGGCCGCCATGATCGCTTCGGTATCCTGAAGTGCGTTGCTCCGCCCCAAGGGAACCGGAACACCCAGCGTCACCGCCACGTGGCGGGGGTCCAGCACGGTGGTGACCGTGGGTGCCTTCGCCGAACGGGGCCACACCTTTTCGGTCCCCCAGAGCCCAACAGGAATGACCGGGGCACCCGTTTCCGCCGCCAGGCGAGCGGTTCCCGTCTTGCCGGTCAGGACTGGATCGAAAAATGCCTCCCCCCGAGGAATCGTTCCTTGCGGCAGCACAATCAGCACTTCGCCGGCAGTGAGTGCAGCGACCGCCTCGCGATAGGCACCCTCAGGATTGTCCGATCGATCCACGGGGATCCCCCCAATCGCCCTTGCAGCATTCGCAAGGACGGGAAGGGCGAAAAGCTCCCTCTTGGCGAGAACTCGGACTGGACGGTTGATCTTCGCCGCAACGAGTGCCAAAGCAGCCACGTCGAAGTAGCTCCGGTGATTCGAAGCCAAAATCACGGGTCCTTCGCGAGGAACATTCTCTATCCCGCTGAGCGCAAACCGTGCGTATGGGAAGAGTTCCGGGCGCACGAAGGGTCGAATCAGGTGGTACGGCTCAAGACCAAGAATCGAGGGGATTCCGTCAGGACGGTCCCAGTGCTCCACCTTCCAGCGACGAGCAGTGGCCACCATTTGGAGCCGGATATCCGGATTCACTGCATGGGGATTCCCGACCCGAGAAAGCAGCGGCACGTCAAACACTGAGTCGGAGCAGGCGTGACACTCGTCAAGGTTGACTCCGTCAGCCTCGGCCCATCGCTCCACTGCCTTGAGTTTGCCCATCCCCCAGACGAACCCTCCGTCAATCCGCCCGGTATACGACCCATTGGCCACCTGATATCGGGTGGCAATGACGTCATCGAAACCCAATGCATCAGCCAATCCCTTCACAAAATCAAAGGGTGTCGTCGTGGCCAAGACCAACCGGCAACCTTGGCGACGTAGCTCGGCGAGGTGTTGCGGAGCGTAGGGCGCCATGAGATCGAGTAGATCTGGAACCGCTCTCCTGCCGGCCGCCTGGGCGTCCTCTTGGCTCCAGCCCTTCGCCAATCGCGCCGCTGCGCGGGCCAAGCCCATGGAAACGGCGTTCTCTCCAAAAACATCGTAAAAACCATAGAGGAGGGACTGTCCGGGAAGCGATCGTCCTTCGGGCAACAGCCCTTCGGCGACCAGGGCCTTGTTGAGGGCTTGACCACTGGCCTTTCGAAGGAGGGTGCGATCAAGATCGATGAATGCGACGGACATCAGGCTCCACGCTACCGGTGCTGCGAGAGCGACGCTCTCGTCGGACCCCCAGAAACAGCAAAGGGACCACCGGGGGGAGGCGGTCCCTTTGCTAAATCCGCTCTGAGCACTTGGAGGGGGGGTTCCTCATGCTCTGCGGTATGAGTCCATTATGGGCGCCTTGCCTGCATCATGCAAGCGGTTTACGATGATACTTCGCATCTTATTTTCAGATAGGGGAATCATGGATCTCAAGCAGCTTGAAGCCGTCGTGGGGATCGCCGATCACGGTAGTTTCTCTCTGGCCGCTGCGGCCCTGGGCACGGTCCAATCCAACATCTCCGGCCGCATTGCCCGCCTCGAAAAAGAACTCGATGCCACGCTCGTCGATCGGGCTACCGGTTCGCTCACCGAGGACGGGGAGATCGTCGTGGGTCGAGCCCGACGAGTTCTCGGAGAACTCGAAGCGATCATGTCCGACGTCGTTTCCGCCCACTCTGATGTGGCGGGTTCGGTCCGTACGGGGATGATCGGGACAACGGGGCGGTGGCTCATCCCGAGAACCTTCGCTGCGTTACGCCAACGCCATCCCAGGATCCGCCTGCTCGTCACCGAAGGGACCTCAACCTCCCTCGAGCCACAGTTACTTCTCGGGCAGTTGGATTTTGCCGTCCTGACCACACCGGTGCATTCAGGCGAGTTGCAGGTTGAACCCCTCTTCGAAGAAGACCTCCTCTTGGTGATTCCCAAGGAGCATCCTCTTGCAGCACGCCACGGCGTCGATGACGGTCCCCTGCCACTCGGGGAGCTCGAAGGCCTCGAGATGCTGCTTCCCCTGAGCGGTACCGCCCTGCGAGACGAGATCGATCAGGCGATCGAGCCCGGAGGTGTGGTGCTCACCGCATCAATCGAACTCGATGGTCTGAGGACTCTCGCCTCACTGGTCATCGATGGCTATGGCCCTGGGATCCTTCCGTCGACGGCCGTTCCTGAACACCTCCGCGACCGGTTTCGAGTGATGACGCTCGAGGGGTTCCCTCAGCGCCATGTCGGCCTCGTCTCACGTCGCCATGGACTCCCCTCAGCACCCTCGCGTGCCGTTCGAGATCTCCTGGTTGACGTCGCTCGAGATGCCGAACACTTTCCTGCCGGCATCCATCCGGTTCCCTGAACCAAGATTCAGTTGCCTAGCAGGCCAGGCGTCGATACCAGCCCGGTGCGGATGGTGGTCGGCGGCCAGGCCACGTCGCAACCTCGGGGGCATTCTTTCGATGGGTCCCACCGAACTTCCACGCCTGGTTGAAGACCAACGACGCCGACATCGAGCCTGCTGCCCGTGTGAAATGAACACCATCGACGCAGCGAATTGTCACCGAGTCCAGAGTCTTTGTGAATTCCCTGTTGGGCGAAAACCTGCCTCCGAGGTCGATCACACTGGTTCCTTGGCTCGAGGCTGCCGCTGCTTGAAGAACCCGATCAATCGCCACGACGCGATTCGGATCATCTTCGGCAACGTGAGAACCGTCCGATGCAACTGCGGAATTTGAGACCGGTGGGGTGGCTAAGAGGAGATGTGCTCCTCGAGAGGTCAGAATCTTCGATGCGGATGCGAACCGCTTGTGGAGCCAAGCGTCGAACATCGGTTGACCCGGAAGCCCCCACGATCCGTTGATCTCTTGTTCGAAAAGATCTCCTCGGGCGATGTAGAGCACGACGTCAGGGTCCCATGCGGTCACCCATGACTTCCAGGTCTCGAGCAGTACCTCCGGGTGATCGAGAACACACGGGTCCCCCGGTGGGAGTTGCCAGAACAGGACCTTGAGTTTCCCATCCATTCCTACCGAGCAACCGGGATGGCCCTCGTTCACCACCACCGCGTGGAATCGGTTCGCCTCCTTCGCCAGACCCACTGCCAGAGAGCCGGCGACCGAATCTCCGACGACCAAGACGCGTAGCGCTCGCCCGGACGGATCAATTGCATTAACTGTTTCGTGGGGCGCCACCGCAGGGAAAGAGGTCTTCGAACTTGGCGGGGAGTTACCCGGGACTCCAATGAGCCACACAGAAAGGCCCAAGCTCGCAAGCAGGACCGCTCCGGCCAAGAAGGGGCGACGCGGAGCCATCTTGGCGTTCGAGATGCTCCGGTCACCCATGATTCAAAACTACCGCCCATGTCCTCAGGCTCGGGAGCGCCGAGGCCCTAGCGTTGCCGTCGACGCACGAGCCACGGAATGAGGCACCTCATGACAAAAAGAGATCCGGCGGAGATCGCATCGTTTTTGGCCGCCGTCGATCCTCGCCTCGCTGGCCTCATCGACCTTGTGGGTCCGCCGCCTCATCAGCAGCGACTCCGACCCGCCCAGCGATTCGATCGCCTCGCCGTCGCCATCCTCCATCAACAACTCGCAGGATCAGCCGCCTCCGCCATTACCCAGCGAGTGCGAAACTCACTCGGTGGCATCATCAGCGCTGACAGCCTCTCTCGCTCCATCGTCGAGGATCTCCGTTCCGCCGGTTGCTCGGAGGCCAAGGCCCTCGCACTCCTCGACCTCGCTGCTCGAGCGAGTGACGGGCGCCTCGATCTCACAGGAATCGCTCGGAGAACCGACGACGAGGTCATCGCTGCACTTTCATCCGTGAGAGGGATCGGCCGTTGGACGGCTGAAATGTTTCTCATGGGGCCCCTCGGTCGGCCAGATGTCTGGCCCACAGGTGACCTCGGAGTTCGAAGGGGATTTGGATTGATCCAGGGTTCTGCTGAGTCGCCCACCCCCACGGAACTCCAATCGCTCGCTGATCCCCACCGACCCCACCGAAGCAGCCTCGCTTGGTACTGCTGGCAGGCGGTCGATGTTGCCCGAGTCAATGGGGGCGTCCTTCCCCGATAGCGTCAGTGCCGTGGGCAGTCTCTCTGACCAGATCACAGACACCTTCGAGGCGTCATCGCTTCCGACCCTGATCGACTACGTCGGTATTCGCTGCCTCTCCCCCGCCTTTGATCCGGCGTGGGCTGAGAGCGGCGCCATCGAGCATGCCATCACGCTTTTGGCAGAGTGGGCATCTGTTCGGGAAATCGCCGGATTGGTCACCACCGTGCATCGCATCAAGGGACGCACGCCACTGCTGTTCATTGATATCCCGCCATTCAATGGCGGCCAAGGCACTGCGTTGATCTACGGCCACCTCGACAAGCAACCACCGCTAGGCGAATGGAGCCTGGGTCTCGACCCCTTTACGGCGGTGCGACGGGGCGACGTTCTCTTCGGTCGAGGAACTTGCGATGATGGCTACGCCATCTTCAGTGCCCTCGGTGCCATCGAGGCCATGGAGGCCACTGGGGTGTCACACGGCCGTTGTGTCGTCCTCATCGAAGCAAGCGAGGAGAGCGGTAGCCCTGACCTCGACGCTCACCTCGACGAGTTAGCACCCCTCATCGCCGAAACCGATCTGGTGGTCTGCTTGGACTCGGGTGCGTTGGATTACGAGCGGCTCTGGGTTACGACGTCGCTGCGGGGCAACATCGTCTTGACCATCTCGGCCGAGGTTCTCGACCATGGTGTTCACTCAGGAGAAGCAAGTGGAGTCGTTCCTTCGTCCTTCCGAGTGCTGCGCCAGCTCCTGGATCGAATCGAGGACTCCCGAACAGGAGAGATGACGCTCCCTCTCTTCAAGGTCGCCCCACCGGATCATCTCCTCGCTGCAGCTGCTTCTCTTGCAGTTGAACTCGGCGACCCTCTCGCGCACCACTTCCCCGCCGTGGAGGGTCTCGAGTTGATGGGCCGTGATGGCGCAGATCGCTTGATTCGCCAGTCATGGAGTGCGGCTCTGAGCGTGATTGGCGTTGACGCCTTACCCCCTGCCGCAGAGGCGGGAAATGTGCTGCGACCTTCCACTTCCCTGAAACTTTCGATCCGCACCCCCCCAAGCGTCGACGTGCACCTTGCTCAGGCGATGTTGGTGGAGATCCTTGAGGCCAGCCCACCCCAAGGAGCTCGAATCACCGTCACTCCCGAGACCCCCGCCCAGGGCTGGGTCGCTCCCACGCCTCATCGCTGGCTCGCAGATGCCCTTGACGCAGCTTCCTTTGAGGGATTTGGTCAGCCTCCGGGGCTACTCGGGGAGGGTGGATCCATCCCCTTCCTTGCCTCCTTGGGGCATCGCTTCCCGGACGCCGAGTTCGTCGCCACTGGCGTCTTGGGTCCGGGTTCCCACGCTCACGGGCCCAACGAATCGCTCCACATCCCGGCCACCATCGGGGTGACGACAGCCCTTGCCACAATCCTGGGGCATCATGCAGATCAGCCGACGACGAGCAGTTCAATCTCGACAATCCGCCCAACACAGAAGAAACCATGACCACAAGGAGTGCCCCATGACCACCGAGACCACCACGGTTGACTTTTGGTTCGATCCCGCATGCCCGTGGGCATGGATCTCTTCCCGGTGGCTTTTAGAGGTCGCCGGTGTACGCGACATTGAGCCGAGATTCCACGTGATGTCCTTGGCGGTCTTGAATGAAGGGCGGGATCTCCCCGAGGAGTACATCGACCTGATGGCCAAGGCATGGAAGCCAGTTCGTGTTCTGATCGCAGCGGAGCAGGCCCACGGGAACGAGATCCTTCTCCCCCTCTATGCCGCCATGGGGACTCGGATACACCTCCAGGGCCGAAAAGACTATGAAGAAGTCACCGCGGAGTCCCTCGCCGAAGTTGGACTCGATGCATCCCTCATCAATGCCGCCAACAGTGACGCCTTCGACGACGCACTCAGAACATCGCATCACGCCGGGATGGATCCCGTCGGCATGGACGTCGGCACACCGGTGATTCACGTCGACGGGATGGCCGCCTTCGGCCCAGTTGTCTCCCCCGCCCCGAAGGGCGAGGACGCTGGCCGCCTCTTCGACGGTTTCCGGCTCATCGCTTCAACTCCGGGATTCTTCGAGATCAAGCGCACTCGCGACGTCGGCCCAATCTTCGACTGACATGACTATCGAGAACATTGAGATCCCGACCCCCGATGGCCCCATGCCTGCTCTGGCTGCTCACCCGCCAACGGCGAGCGGCTCCTCGCCGCGACGAGGGGCCGTCATTGTCATCCACGAGGCGTTCGGTCTCACTGATCACATTGGTGACGTCGTGGAGCGCATGAGCGAGGCCGGCTACAGAGTTGTTGCGCCCGCACTCTTCCACCGCGTGGACTCTCCAATCCTGGCGTACGACTCAATCAAGCACGACGAGGGGCTCTCTCAGCTGATCGCCATCTTCGAGAGCCTGAATGCCAGCAACATCGCCACCGATGTCGCCGCCACCCTTGCCCAGCTCGAGACCGAGGGCTTTGAGCCCTCGGAGATCGCCATGGTCGGTTTCTGTATGGGCGGGGCGATCGCGTTGTTCGCCACCACTCGGTTTCCTCTCGCTTGCGGCGTGACGTTCTACGGGGGCGGGGTGGCGACCGGTCGATTCGGACTTGCGTCGCTGATCGATCTCGCCCCTGAGATCGCAGCACCGTGGCTCGGGTTCTACGGTGATCTCGATCAATCGATCCCTGTCGATGACGTTGAAGACCTCCGAGAGGCTGCTCGCTCAGCGGTGGTATCGACCCAAATTGTTCGTTACGCCTCAGCCGATCACGGCTTTAACTGCAACGATCGTCCTGAGCACTTCAATACCGAAGCATCAGACGATGCTTGGGCGAAGATGCTCGAATTTTTCGCGGTGCACATCGGGGCCTGAACAGCCCTACCAATCAGGCCTTGATGGTGAGGAGGTCCTCGGCGACGATGACCGTCCCAGAGAATCGGGCCGATGCTTCAGCTGCCCACTCGCCTTCGGTTCCAGGCGCAGGAGCGGGAACCAGGTGGGTCAGGACCAGCGTGCCGACCCCAGCACGGGTCGCGGTATCTGCAGCGTCCTCAATGCTCGAGTGGTAGTCGAGGATGTCCTGAAGCCTCGGCACCGGGATCGCTTCAATCAGCGATCGACGGATCACCGTCTGGACGTACAAGTCGGCCCCTTGGCAGAGTCGATCGAGACCCTCGCAGGGAACCGTGTCGCCGGCGATCACTACCACCGAGCCCTCGGCCTCGATCCGGTAGCCGACCGTCGGGTGCACAGGAGCATGATCGGTCTGTTCGGCAATGATCCGCACCCCGTCAATGTCGTACACCACGCCCTCTGTGACTTCATCAACCTCACATGGGGGCTGCCAATTCAGGTTGTCGTGATGGGCAAGTCGATAACTGATGTCTTCAGAGAGCATGGCAATCGTCTTGGCGACGAAGTCCTGAGTGCCCACGGGACCCACAACCTTCAACGGGTTCTCCGTTGGGGACATCGCCCAGCGCATCGTCAGGATGTCATTGAAATCCGTGACGTGGTCGCTGTGGAGGTGCGTCAGCAACACTCGCTCGAACTGAACTGCGCCAGTCCACGCCGCTGACGATCGAAGAAGGACTCCTCGACCGCAATCGAAGAGAAAGTCTCGGCCACCGGCGCGCACCAACGTTGCTGGACCGGCGCGGTTGGGGTCCGGAATTGGACTACCGGTTCCGAGGGTGACGATCTCCATGGTGCTCCAGTCATCGGGGTGGTCATCTGACAAGTGGCAGTATAGGTGTCAGCTCTTCGGTATTTGGTTCCAAGCGACATCTTTATCGTTCCGAGGCTCGCCGGGCAGACCCAAGACACGCTCGCCGAGGATGTTCCGCATGATGAGGCTCGTTCCTCCTTCGATGGAGTTCGCTTGCACCCGCAGGAACGACTTCTGCAGGTCAGGTGACCCAATCGCAGAGTGCAGCGGTCGCACCATTGGGTACTCGGAGCTGTAGAGCATCCCGCCGGGACCCATCATCTCAACGGCAAGCGAGTAGATCAGCTGGTTGATCTCGGCATACGCCAACTTCGCCACCGAACCTTCAGGTCCGGGGGTGCCGGCCTTGCGATTGTCCGACGCTCGCTTGTTGGTGAGCCGCGTCACCTCAGACCGCACCCACAGTGCCATCAGACGATCCCGTTCGACCCTGGCGAGAGTGGAGGTATCGCCGTCATAGCGAGCCTTGAAGGCCTCGACAGCATGAGCAATTGGACCGGACCCACGAGGAGGGACCTGACCACCAATCGACACCCGCTCGTTCATCAGCGTGGTGATCCCAACGCCCCATCCTTGGCCGACGTCACCAAGACGATCAGCGTCCGCCACCCGAACGTCGGTGAAGAAGCACTCGTTGAACTCCGCTTCCCCCGTGGCCTGATACAACGGTCGGACGTCGACTCCGGGCGCCTCCATGTCCACAAGAAAACATGTGATCCCTCGGTGTTTCGGCTGGTCAGGATCTGTTCGGGCCAAGATCAATCCATACCGCGAGAGATGAGCGAGGGTCGTCCAGACCTTCTGGCCGTTGAGGACCCACTCGTCACCATCACGGATTGCCCGTGTCGCCAGAGCAGCGACATCGGAGCCGGCGCCTGGCTCGCTGAAGAGCTGGCACCAGACCTCTTCACCAGTGAACAGGGGCCTCAAGTACTTGGCCTTCTGCTCTTCGGTCCCATGGACCGCAATGGTCGGAGCAACCATCCCATGTCCGATGACGTTGTAAAGCGCAGCGATGGGAGCGCCAGCAGCCTGCAACCGACGCCCGACGTGCCCGGTCAACGAGGGACTGCCACCAAGGCCGCCGCAACCATGCTCGAAATGTACCCACGCCAATCCCCGGTCGAACTGCGCACCGAGGAACTCCACGTGGCCCGTCGTGGCGGGCGGCAGGTCTGCGAGAAGTTGATCGACCAATTGGTCGACTGCTTCGATCGTCAGGTCATCGGTGGCCACGGTGGTCATGGTGCGCTCCTCGTCGACTGGCTCAATCAAAATGCCGATGGCATCTGGGACCGAATCATAGAGTCATCTGCGAATGAACGACATCGCGAACGCACCGTCATCAGCTCACTTAGGTGACCGGTCGAACCTGATGGTCTGAATCAGGACACCCCACGAAGGCCACCTGCCCCATGGGCCCCTCCTCCTGAAGGTGAGCCTCGCTACTCGCTCATCAGGAGCTCGCGGAGCTCCTCTTGGCGCACTTCGAAGTCCTCGAAGGACAGCCGTCCCTCATCAAGGTCCTCGTGGATCTTTGCCAACTCGAGGAGGATCTTGCCCTGATCGACAGGAGCAGAGGGCTCCGTGAGCTCATCCGGCTCCTCGGTCTTCCGGAGTTCTTTCCGCTCCTGCTTTTCCTTCGCCCGAGAACGCTTCTCCTGCTCTCGCTGCATCTTTCCGAATGTGGACCGAGACTTTGCCATAGTCGGCTCCTTCCAATCTTGATCGCTTGGTCAGTAGAACTAGTTGCGCGAATTCCCCGAACGAGCCCCAGCAAGGACCCGAACGTTACGAGCTTCTTCGCCACGCTTTCCTTTGCCGATCTCGAAGGTCACCTTTTGGCCCTCGACGAGGAGCGTCTTGGGACCGTCAGCAAGCCCAGTGGCGTGAACAAACATGTCCTGTTGCCCACTGCGCTCCACAAAGCCGTAACCCCGCTTCGCGTCATAGAACTTAACCGTTCCCGTCGCGTTCCCTGCGGACCCGGAGCTGGAAGATTGTGACCGTGACGACTCTGATCGCGGTGAGGACTCAGGTCGGCGAACAGGTCGATCCTGGTCACGCGACCGACCCTTGTCACGTCCCTGCGCCGGCCGGCGCGAGTCCCTCGAGGGTCCCGAGGTGCTCCAACGATCATTCGACTTCCCTCGACCTGAGCGCTCAGGACGCTCAGGACGCTCCTCGACCGGCGCAGAACGCACCGGGTTCCTCCGGATCTTCGAGACCACGGGTGCCGGGGCTTCGAGATCCTTGGGCTCAGTGAGGCCAGTTGGTAGCCCCAGAGCGCGCTGCAACTTCGACGTCACGCCCTTTTGATCCTCGGCGAGGATTGAAATAACCACGCCGTCCATTCCGGCACGGCCGGTTCTTCCGGAACGGTGGGTGTAATCGGTCGCATCCGCCGGAGGATCGAAGTGAATCACGCAGGGCAGCGCCTCGAGGTGGATTCCTCGCGCCGCTACGTCTGTAGCCACCAGCACACTTGCCTCTCCGCGCTCGAAGGAGCGGAGAGCCCGCTCGCGCTGTGCCTGACTGCGGTCCCCGTGGATCGCCACCGAGCGGACGCCAGCTTCATCGAGTTGGCGAGCCACCCGATCAGCACCAAGTCGAGTCCGGCAGAACACAATGGCGCTGCCCAACTGCGAAATGGTCGTTGCGATCTGAGCGATCCGCTTGTTACGAGGGACGACCCAGAAAAGGTGCTCAACGTCCCCAGATGCCTCAAGGTCATCGCTGACGTCATGTCGAGCCGGGTTGTTCTGGTACTTCGAGACCAAGGATTCGACCTCGCGTCCCATGGTCGCCGAAAAGAGCAGAATCTGACGCTCGTCGGCGGCCTGTTCGACGATCCGACGCACCACTGGCAGAAAGCCCATGTCTGCCATCCGGTCGGCCTCATCGATGACGATGAGTTCGACATCGTCGAGTTCAACAATTCCCTGTTCGATCAGGTCTTCGAGGCGCCCAGGACATGCCACCAGAATGTCAACGCCCTTGAGCATGGCGTTCTGGGTAGGCCCGTAGCGAGTCCCTCCGTAGACGGCGATGATCCGCCGTCCTCCGTCATGACGCAGGGAGACCAACTCGTCTCGGACCTGAGCGGCGAGCTCACGAGTGGGCTCCAGGATCAGACAAAGAGGGCGACGCGGCCGAGCACCGTTACAGCGCTCGATGGCAGCGATCCCGAACGCAAGGGTCTTCCCGGATCCTGTCGGCGCTTTGGCAACGATGTCGCGACCGTCGAGAGCATCGGGGATGGTGGCTTCTTGAATCGGGAAGGCCTCCGTGATCCCTCGCTCTTCGAGTTTGGACACGATGGCGGGTGCGACCCCGAGGTCGGAAAAGGTCTTGGGCATGTGACTCCATACGAGTTGAGAAGGCCAACTCAAGCATGGAGCAGAGTGAGCCCTGCCACCGAATGTGGTGGCACACCGAAACATTCGGTGGGAACGAGACGACAGTAGCAGTCCTGAGCTCGATTGAGCGACTCTTGCCCTAAGAAATTCCTCAGTCGCTCCCTCGCCAGGACGAAATCCGTCCACGACGCAAGGGAAACGCGTGCTTCCCGGGACAACGAGCGATCCGAAAAAAGAACGGACGGAACGCACTCCCCCTGTGTCATGATCGGTTTGACAAGGCAGCCTCATTCACAATGTGCAGGTCTCGTGTGTCCACTAGGGGGAGCAGTCCAATGAAGAACCGGCCGCCTCATATCGAAGTCATCGCCCATGGCCCCTACGAGGTCACTGGCGATATCCCCCTCCGCCCTCGTCGCTCGGTAACCACCGAACACGGCGAGCCGGTGGCATGGAGCGCAGAGGGAGAGGTCGCTCACGCTGAGACCTACCGTCTTTGCCGGTGCGGGCAGTCGCGAACGAAACCATTTTGCGACGGGTCGCATGCCTTCGAACTCTTCGACGGCACTGAAACCGCATCGATCAACACGTTCGACGAGCGAGCGGAGCGCCACGAAGGTCCAGGGATCTCGGTGCACGTCGACCAAGAACTCTGCCTCCACTCCCGATTCTGCAAGTACGAGATGACCAACTACTACGAGATGATCTCGGATGCGGCATCGACCAACACACTTTCCCAACTTGCAGGCATGATCGATCGATGCCCCTCTGGAGCCCTTCGTCTTGAGATTGATGGAGCGCAGGTCGAGACCCTTCTCCCTCTGCAAGTCTCCCCCATTGCTGACGGACCGCTGCTTGTGACTGGCAGTATCGAAATCGAACGATCGGACGGAGAGCCCATGGAAACGCGCAGCCGAGTCAGTTTGTGCCGCTGTGGCGCCTCTGCCAACAAGCCGCTGTGTGACGGTTCGCATATTGCTCTCGGATTCAAGGCCTAGGGCGATGCCAATAACCACGATCGACGAGCTCCATGATCACCTCCAGCAAGCCATCAACCTTGAATTCTTTGTCGCTGCCCCCTACCTCTACGCCATGTACTCGGTCGCTGACCCGGCAAGCGAGGCAACCAAGGTGCTTAAGAGCGTGGCTGCCGAGGAAATGCTCCACGCTGCCCTGATCGGCAATGTCCTCCTGGCAGTCGGGGGCGAGCCCCGCTTTTACGACCCCTCGGTGATTGCCTCATTCCCTGCGCTCTTGCCCCACCATGACCCCGAGGTCATGGTGAACCTCGAGCCTCTCTCTCGAGACCTCATAGAGAGGGTCTTTCATGTCATCGAGGAGCCAGGCGACGACGAGGATCATGTTGACGGTGACTCGTGGAGATTTCTCGGACAGTTCTATAAGTCACTCGAGCACGGTATTGCCGAGCTGGGAAAAACCACTGATCTGTTCTCAAACCCTCAGATCCACCGCCAGATGAACGACCCCCACGGTTACGCCGCTCCGAAGTACGACGCCGGATCCTCTGGCGGCCTTCGGCTCGTCGAAACCGAAAGCGATGCCGATGAGGTGATCGAGATTGTGATTCATCAGGGAGAGGGTGTCTCGGACGCCCGATTCGCTGACCCGGATCACGCTGAGCTCACTCACTATGCGAAGTTCCTTGATCTCGACGACGAAACCACCGAGACGATTCTTCCGGCAATGGTCAATCCATCGCTCGAATCTCTCCCGTCCGAAGTCCAGCCCGTGGCTGAGTTCTCGAACGCCATCTACAGCTACCTCTTCGTCGTCATGGATCGCCTCATGGGGCCTGACGAGGTTGATCGCCACCACCTCGTCGGCACCCTGTACGGGTCCATGGTCGCCCTCCTTGCCCCTGTCGCTCGCTACCTGATGACAATGCCGGTTGGGGATGACCGGGTCGCCGGTCCACCAATGGGCTTCTATCAGTTCAAGAATCCCAAGGACGCCGAGGCGGAGGTGCGACGGCTCGGGTCCCTCCTCGCCAAGAACCATCCCGTCTTGCGACCAGCAATCAACCTTTTGGATCGTCTTCCCAACTGAGGAGTTCGCGCTCTCGACCTCACCAAAGCGACACCCACGCGCGGCTAGATCCTTCGGTGTCGTAGAGATGCAACGTGGGTGCTCCACGCAACGTGAGAATGTCCACGGGAGCCAACAGAGTCTCTAGTGTGAGGGCGTGCCTCTCCGACTCACCTCATGGAACGTCAACGGGATTCGTGCTGTTCAACGCAAGGGCTTGTTCGACCCGTTCATCAAGACCCTTGACGCAGATGTGGTTTGCCTCCAGGAAATCAAGGCCAATCCAGATCAAGTCGAGTGCGATCTGACCGGGTTTCATGAGCACTGGCACCCGGCAGACAAAAAAGGCTACTCAGGCACTGCCATCTTCTCAAAGATCGACCCAGTCAGCGTCTCGACAAAGTTACCCACCCGCCTCGCTAACAAGTATCGCTTCGCTGAGGACGGTTTCGGCAACCCAAACGATGAGGGTCGGGTGATTACTGCGGAATTCGATGACTTCTTCCTCGTCACCGTCTACACCCCAAATGCCAAAGGAAACCTCAGCAGGCTCGCCCTCCGTCATGAACAGTGGGATCCCGCTTTTCTGGCTCACGTCAAGGCACTCCAGAAGAAGAAGCCTGTGGTTATCTGCGGCGATCTCAACGTCGCTCATATGCCCGATGATCTCGCCCATCCCAGGCCCAATGAAGGAAAAGCCGGATTCACCGACGAAGAGCGATCCGGCATCCAGAATCTTTTGGACAACGGATTCGTCGATTCGTTTCGGATGTTCACCCAGGGCAACGGCCACTACACGTGGTGGTCAAACTTCTCTGGAGCACGAGACCGCAATGTTGGCTGGCGAATTGATTACTTTCTTGTGTCAGCCGACCTCGCCCCCGCCGTCACCGCCGCTGAAATCCACCCAGGAATCATGGGGAGCGATCATTGCCCGGTGAGCATCACACTGGACCTCTAAAGGCGGAAACACTCAAAAGGTGCTGAAGTCGTCTCCTTCACGACTAACGGTCAATGAAGTGCAACCAATGACCAGAAGTGTGACGCACGCCGCACATTTTCGACCAGATAGGTGCCGGAGGGGATGGGGAACACGACACGCTCGTTGCCCACGCTGACTGGGTCTCTCGAAGTGAGAGCAGCCGGCTTTGTGCGCTGCGGGCAAGGAACTCGATCGATCCGACGGCCGAGCGTGGGTGGCCGGTCCCCATCGAGCACGCAGACTCCAGCAGGCAGGTCACTGCGACACGCACAGCAATGGGGTCAGTGCGCAACGGTCGAGTGACCAGGACCGTGATCGCTAGGGCGACGCAGGTGCACGCATCAGGTGCCGGTGCTGGCTCAGCGAGCGGTGCGCCGGCGGCGTGCGGTGACAAGGACGATACCCGCGAGCACCAAGATGAGGCCGATTGTGATCGCAAGGCCGATGCTTGCGCCGGTGTGGGCCAGCGCCTTGGATTCAGGCGTTGTCGGCGTGGCTGCCAGGACACTCGCCGAGGCCAGTGCACTCCAAGGGGCACGACCGATGGCGCTAACCGCCGCAACCCGGCACTCATAGGCCGTGCCTGCCGTGAGGCCTGTCACGGTGAGGCTGGTGGCCGAGGCTGGTGCGTCGAGCACCGGCACCCCTACCGGCCCCGCATGAAGACCGAGGGGTCCCGAACCGTTCGCGCTTCAACTAGTGCACCCGAGGGTGATTCGACCGATGACCCCACTGCCACATGATGAGGTGTTCCCACGTGCCCCAGCGGCCGGGCCTTGGCGAATCATTCGCTGAGGCACCCGGTCGAAGCCAATGTGTCGAGAAGCTCAGGCCGGTAGCCCGCCGCCCAGGCCTCTCTGCCCGCGGATGCCACATCCAACTGATCCTCCAGCCACCTGACCGATATCGAGCAACCGATCCTCTAAGTGGATACGGTTGGGTACATATTTGGCTCTTGTTTCCCGAGAAAAGGATTCTCCATGCGCCCACGCACCCGCTCCACACGAACGCTCCGACTGGCCACAGCAGCCGCAACCATTGGCGCCCTCCTCGTCCTTCCTTTGGCTACCGCTGCCTCTGCCGCGAGCCCCACGGTCCCGGTGGGGACCTACCCCGACGGAGTTGCCGTCAACCCCTCGACTAACACCATCTATGTCACCAACCAGAACGACCGCACCGTGTCGGTAATCAACGGCTCGACCAACGCCGTCGCCACCACGATCCAAGGGGGATCCGGCCTCGTCGCAGTTGCCGTCAACCCCTCGACCAACACCGTCTACGTCGCCAACTATTTTGACAACTCGGTGTCGGTGATCAATGGCTCGACCAACACCGTCACCGCCACGGTCCAGGTGGGGCGGAACCCCTCCGCAGTTGCCGTCAACCCCTCGACTAACACCGTCTACGTGGCCAACGAATCCGACAACTTGGTGTCGGTGATCAACGGTTCGAATAATGCCGTGACCTCCACGGTCCAGGTGGGGAGCAAGCCCTCCGCAGTTGCCGTCAACCCCTCGACCAACACCGTCTACGTCGCCAACCTTTCCGGCAACTCGGTGTCGGTGATCA
>JBAXAR010000043.1:0-15938 GCA_037142475.1 Actinomycetes bacterium | reverse complement strand
TTCAAGAGGGGGTCTGGGATGAGGTCCGAGATTCTGGCGAGTCCGCCAACCTCAAAACTCCGCGCTGAGGGCAGGTTGACGACTCGGTTCATCGCGTACTCGGGGTCGCTGCGGGGTGGCACCCCGTTGGCCCTGAGCCGATTCATCAACAGATCAACCTCATGGTTATCGGACGCCGTTCCGGCTTTGTCCAGGAGGTCAGTCGGCAGGCGTAGTGCCTCTGTCGCCTTCGGCAGGTCTCCGATAGTCACCTCAGCGAAACCGATACCGCTGTACTTGAGGAAGTTCACCGAGCTTCCCGTCTCGCCATCGATGGTGATCGAGAGGGTCGAAAAGGTACGAGACGGGAACGTGATCTTCTGCCCCGGGTTGTGCAATGAGTCTTTCCCCAGAACGGCGGTGACTCGACGGGCGCCGTCGAAGGCAAGGGTGACCTTCGTGACCCGACGGTTGCGAGGCCCGATGACGGGCTGGAGCAGCGTCACGTGATCGGTGGTCGTCGGTGAATCGAGCCTGATCTGTAGCCGTGCGCCGATGGCGTTGGAAAATGACCCTTCTTCCCACGCTGTTCTGGTGTCGCCATCGTAGGCAAGGATCGGGCGGTTTTCTGGAACGTTGGCGACGGGATTGCCGTACGCCGTCGCCTCTACTCCCTTGACCCCGGTAAGAGTCGACACGGTCTGAGTGGAGGCTGGTGCTTCAGGAAACACCTGCATTGCTTGCTCGTTCGGGTTGTAGGCAATTGGAGATTCATCGGTTCCCATGACGTAGCCAAAGGTGGTGTGGAGGATTCCCCACGCATCAAGCCGTCTCGCGTTGGAGTCGGTAATGAGGTAGGTAGACCCTGGGGAATCCACGGCCTCAAGTGCGGCCTTCGAGGGGAACGATGCCGAATAAAAGATGGATCGCTTCGGGTCCAAGTACCCAAAGAGACCGGCCTCAAGAAGACCTTCTCCGTCGCCAGCGACGATGAGGGGGGCCTTGGTGGGCTCGGTTCGCACCACAGGCCTCGGGGAAGCAACGGGGAACACGGCGATGCTGGGCGCCAGTGGACTCCCGGCGGGGATTCCAAGCTGCGTTTCGTCGATGATGGTCCCCACCTGGGTCCGAGTCGAAACGGGGGGACCGAAGGTCACCGGTGTTCCGAGCCCAGGAGGTGGGGGGTCCATTTTCAGCCAGAACGCCTGTGGTCGAGGTAGGCCATAGCGTTCGTTCTGGAGGTCGGATTGCAGGAGGACGTCTCCGGCGCTCATCAACCTGGCCATCGGCGCCACGCTCTTCGGATCGAAGGTGCCATCTTGAATCGACTCATCGAGCGCTCTCACAAGGTTGACCGAAGAAGGTTCCCCCATGGCGACGGCCTGGCGACCCACATACGGGCGGTCCAGCAGGCCTGGCCAGATCGGGTCCATCGTGGATCCCCATCGGTAGTAGGCAAAATCTTCTCCCGGGATTCCGAGGACTCGCGTCTTGGTGTCGTGGCTATTGAGAAAATGAGCCGCATCGGTGGTGTAGCTGGGGAGGGTGTTCGGGAACTTCAGATTCTCTGCAATCAGGTGCCCGGTGAACAAGGGGGCAAGGTTCAAAATTGCCGCGACCGATGCCCCGGCACCCACCACCAACGCTGCCCACCACCGCCATCGGCCGAGTGCAGTCACACCAGCACCGAGGAGGAGGGCCAGCCCGAGGACGACGATAGGAACGATCCGACTTGAAGACCGCATCGCCAGTCCGGCCGTCGATTGCTCTCCGGCCGTCTTGAGGAGGTGTCCGAAAGGAGTTGGGCTGGTGATCGGATAGGCGCTGACCGAGAACACCACACCAATGACGATCAAGAGGACGGCATATCCTCGGTATCGCCACCGGGCGAGGAACCCGGACGCCATCGCCACGACGGGGACCGAGAAGCTGATGACGAGGACCCAGGCCTCACGCATGTACGCCGGAGCCGCCAACGTCCAGTGCTCAAGGTTGTCGGCACCGTAGAAATACCAATACCCGAGTCCTCGAAGGACCTCAGAGGACAGCGACGTTGCCACCACCGTCGGAATCGACTCGGTGAACAGCAGGATATTAATTCCGTAGGCGCCTTCAGCCCACAGCCCCGAGGCCCACCAGAGCGAGACGAAGAAGCAGAGCAGCGCCACTCGCCACGCGACGCGCCAGACGTCCTTCCAAGCGATCTCCCGAAGCCCCGCTGCGTAGAACAGCCACAGCACCGGTGCGATTCCGACGAAGAGAATCGACGTTGCGTTCACTCCGCCCACGGTTGCCACGACGAGTGCGAAGAGAGCTGGATACCTCCATCCGCCCCGCCGGGCAGCAAGGATGGCGAAACCAAGCATCCACCCGAGACCCGCCCACGGCATCACAATGGCGGAACTTCGGGCGATGTAGTCGATCACATAGGGCGACAGCATGTAGACGATCGCCGCCGTCGTGCGGCCCATTGTTCCGAGGCCCAACAGTCGGCCGACAAAAAGGATTCCTGCTCCGGCGAGAAAAAAGAGGGAACCAATCCAGAAGCGTTGGCCGACCCACATCGGAATCCCAAGGGCGTGGACCAACCAGTAATAGGGGCCCATCGGGAATAGATACCCGATGTTCTGGTGCGTCACTGTCCCAAGTCCGAGATCGGGGTTCCAGAGCGATTGAGCACTCGAGAGGATCTTCGTAGGGTCTAGGTAGAGATAGACCTTGGTGTCGGCGGCAAGCCAACCAGGCTTCGAGGCGAAGAGCTGAGGATACGACAACAGGCCAAGCAGTGCCCACGGCCACCATCCAAACAGGTTGACGCGACGCGACGCCTGATGCCGGGGACGCTGCTTACGTGTGACGGCGGCGATAGTCATGAGTCGATGCTGAGTGTAGTGAACCGGGAGCACTCACCATGGGTCTGTAGGTTGTCTGGAGCGGGACATCGAGAGAGGGGCAGACGTGCTGGCAGTCGGAATCACAGGGGGAATTGGGGCAGGGAAGTCTGCGTTAGCCGATCTGCTGGTCGATCGTGGTGCCCTGCTCATTGACGCTGATCTGATTGCCCGTGATGTCGTCGCCCCAGGGTCCCCCGTTCTCGATGCTCTGGTGGACCGTTTCGGTCCACAAATCCTCACAGAACACGGTGATCTGGATCGCCAAGCCGTCGCCGACGTTGTGTTCTCCGATCCTGATGCTCTGACCGATCTCAACGCAATCGTGCATCCCGCAATTGGGATCGAGATGTCTGAGCGACGCGAACAAGCGCGTCACCGCGAGGGCGTCTGCCTGCTTGCAGTTCCTCTCTTGCGCGACGAGCACCGCTCAAACTTGGATCTCGACGCCGTTGTCGTCGTGGATTGCCCTGTCGAGGTAGCCGTCGATCGTTTGGTTGAGCAGCGCGGCTTCTCAGACGTCGATGCCCGGGCCCGGATCGCAGCGCAGATGACACGAGAAGAGCGCGTCTCGCTTGGTGACTACGTCGTCCTCAACGATGGGGACCTCCTGCACCTCGAGGAGCAGGCCGACATGCTCTGGGCAGAGCTCTTGGAGCGTGCCGAAGACGATGCCTGAGGAGCGGCCCATCGAGGTCATTTCGCCCTTCCGACCGGCCGGCGATCAGCCCGCTGCAATCGCGAAGCTGGCCGAAGGCACTCAAGGAGGGCTCCGGTTCCAAACTCTCGAAGGAATCACAGGGAGCGGAAAGACTGCAACCATCGCGTGGACCATCGAAGCCGTGCAGAGGCCCACGCTCATCATCGAGCCGAATAAATCGCTTGCGGCTCAACTCGCATCGGAACTCAAAGAGCTCCTTCCCAACAATCGAGTCGAGTTCTTTGTGTCGTACTACGACTACTACCAACCAGAGGCCTACATCGCCCGGACCGATACCTACATCGAGAAGGACTCGTCGATCAATGACGAGATCGACCGGCTCCGCCACGCTGCTACCTCGTCGCTCCTGACTCGCCGCGATGCGGTAGTGGTCGCGTCGGTCTCATGCATCTACGGCCTCGGGTCCCCGATTGAGTACCAAAAGCGGGTACTCGCGCTGCAGGTCGGAGATGTCATGGATCAGCGCGATCTTCTCCGACGGTTGGTTGACCTGCAGTACTCCCGCAACGACATGACACTCTCGCGTGGATCATTCCGGTCACGAGGCGACACGGTCGAACTACATCCGGCCTATGAAGAGGACGGCATCAGAATCGAGATGTTCGGTGACTCCATCGAGAGGATCACCCGCTTCGACACACTCACCGGAGACGCGAAAGCCTCGCTGGAAGAACTCATCGTCTTCGCCGCCACTCACTATGTGGCGGGTGACGAGACAACTCGTCGCGCGGTGATTTCAATCGAAGAGGAACTCAGGCAGCGTCTCGCGGAGTTCGAAGCTGAAGGCAAACTCCTCGAGGCACAACGGCTCCGCACGCGCACCGAGTACGACCTCGAAATGCTGGCCGAGACAGGAGTCTGCGCCGGTGTCGAGAACTACAGCCGACATTTCGACGGTCGGGCGCAAGGGGAGCGGCCCTACACCCTCCTCGATTTCTTCCCCAGAGATTTCCTCGTCGTCCTCGACGAGAGTCATGTCGCCATTCCCCAATTGAATGGCCAGTTCGCGGGGGACCGGTCGAGGAAAGATGTCCTCATCGAGCACGGCTTTCGCCTGCCCTCAGCCAGAGACAACCGGCCCCTCACCTTCCCTGAATTTCTTGAGGTGGTTCCCCAAGCGATCTTTGTCAGTGCTACACCGGGGCCCTTTGAGCGCGAGAATTCCGATCAAATCGTCGAACAGGTCATTCGGCCCACCGGACTGCTCGATCCACTCGTCGAGATCAGGCCGACCAAGGCTCAGATCGACGATCTTCGACGGGAGATCAACGAAGAGGTCGCGCTTGGGGGACGAATCCTCGTGACGACCCTGACCAAGAAGATGTCAGAGGATCTCACCGCGTACCTCGCCGACGCGGGGATCAGAGTCGAGTACCTCCACTCCGACATCGACACCATCGAGCGGATCGAGATCCTCAGAGACCTGCGACTTGGTCGTTTCGACGTCCTTGTCGGCATCAACCTGCTGCGAGAGGGTCTCGACCTTCCCGAGGTAAGCCTTGTGGTGATTCTCGATGCAGACAAGGAGGGTTTCCTCAGGTCTCGGTCTGCTCTCATCCAGACCATGGGTCGAGCAGCACGAAACGTGCGAGGTCGAGTCGTGCTCTATGCCGATCGAGTCACGGACTCGATGGAGGCTGCGATCTCCACGACACAGCGTCGCCGTCAGATGCAGATTGAGTACAACCTGGCCCACGGGATCGACCCTGTTTCGGTCTCGAAGGCTGTCACCGACATCCTTGGAAGACTCCAGGGAAGCGGTACCTCAAAGCGGGGTGCGACTTCAAAGGGTCGGCCGACCACCGCCGTTCCGAGCATCGCACTGGCGCACGCCGGCGAGGATCCACACACTCTGGCGGCGTCCCTCGAGGCAGCAATGCTCAAGGCGGCCGACGACCTGAGGTTCGAAGAGGCCGCCATGATTCGAGATGAGCTCCATACGCTCATGGCGTCCATGGAGGACGACGTCCCCAGCCCAAGATTGAGCACCTGATTGCTCCGCTAGCCTCCCAGTGGTGGCCGACAAGATCGTCATTCGAGGAGCTCGAGAGCACAACCTGAAGGACGTCTCGCTCGAGCTGCCCCGCGAAAAACTCATTGTCTTCACGGGACTCTCTGGTTCCGGAAAGTCGTCTCTGGCCTTTGACACCATTTACGCAGAGGGCCAGCGCCGCTACGTCGAGTCGCTGTCGGCCTACGCAAGGCAGTTTCTTGGCCAGATGGATAAGCCGGATGTTGATTTCATCGAGGGGCTCTCTCCTGCGATTTCAATTGACCAGAAATCAGCATCGCGGAATCCTCGATCAACGGTTGGAACAATCACCGAGGTCTACGACTACCTCCGCCTTCTCTATGCGCGTATCGGTCGACCCCACTGTCCAATCTGTGGCTTGGCAATCGCTCGTCAGACGCCCCAACAGATCGTTGATCGAGTCCTCAGCCTGAAGGAGGGAACCCGGTTCTTGGTGCTGGCGCCCGTCGTTCGGGGTCGGAAGGGCGAGTACTCCAGCCTGCTTGACGACCTCGCAGCCCAAGGTTTTGCTCGGGTCCGAGTTGATGGCGACCAGATCGAACTCTCCGATCGCTCCTCGTTGGCTCTTGCTCGCTACGAGCAGCACACCATCGAAGTGGTGGTGGACCGTCTCATCTTGCGTGAGGGAATGCGCCAGCGATTGACCGAGTCCATGGAGCAGGCACTGGGACTCACCCAGGGGATCGCTGAGATCCAGATCGTCGACGAGGAGGGTGCCGACCTCGACGAACCCTTGACCTTCAGCGAGCACCTTGCCTGCACAACATGTGGAACGAGCTTTGAGGAGCCAGTTCCTCGGAGCTTCTCGTTTAACTCGCCCTATGGGGCGTGCTCGAACTGTGCCGGCCTGGGCACCCGCTACGAAGTAGACGCCGACCTCGTGGTGTCCGACCCAGACCTGACTCTCGACCAAGGTGCCATCAGCCCTTGGGCCGGGGCACGCAGCGCCTACTTCGAAGCGCTCCTGAGCGGTATCGCCGAGGTCGGCGGTTTCACCACCGATGTCGCCTGGACAAAGTTGAAGCCCAAGGATCGCAAAATCCTCCTCTACGGAACGGGAACCAAGAAGGTCGACATCCGCTATCGCAACCGCTTTGGCCGCTCCCGGTCCTACTCCTCAGCTTTTGAAGGGGTCATCCCGTGGCTGCAGCGTCGCCACGGCGAGGCTGATTCCGACTTCTCTCGTGAGCAGATCGAGCAGTACATGCGAGAGGTTCCCTGCCCGTCGTGCTCAGGTGCACGCCTCAAGCCCGAGATCCTTGCGATCACCATTGACTCCAAGAACATCGCCGAGGTCAGCAATCTGTCCATTGGTGACGCGGTGGTGTTCTTCGAATCGATGCAGATCTCAGAGCGAGAGCACCTCATCGCCGACCGAGTCGTCAAGGAGATCCTGGAACGGATGCGCTTTCTTCTTGACGTCGGCCTCGACTACCTCTCGCTCGGCCGTGGAGCCGCCACCCTGTCTGGCGGGGAGGCCCAGCGCATCAGGCTTGCCAGTCAGATCGGCAGTGGTCTCGTTGGCGTCCTCTACGTCCTTGACGAACCGTCAATCGGCCTCCATCAGCGGGATAACCGTCGCCTGATTGGGACCTTGGAAAGACTCCGGGAGCTCGGAAACACCGTGATCGTCGTCGAGCACGATGAGGAAACGATTCTGGCGGCTGACTACGTCGTGGACGTGGGTCCCGGCGCTGGCGAGCACGGGGGCGAAATCGTCCACGCTGGACCGGTAAATGGTCGCGGTGGTCTGCTGAAAAACACCACGTCGCTCACCGGTCTCTATCTCGCCGGCAAACGGCGAATCGAGATCCCCGAACAGCGCCGCAGCGGATCCGGCGAGGTCATCCGGATTCTTGGCGCCACAGAACACAATCTTGACGAAATCGACGTCACCATCCCGTTGGGCGTGATGGTCGCAGTGACTGGAGTTTCTGGCTCGGGCAAGTCCACGCTCATCAATCAGATCCTGCTCAAATCACTCCAGCACCAGATTCATCGATCGAAGGACATCGCTGGCGCGCACCGATCTATCACTGGCATCAAGCATGTCGACAAGGTCGTCGCCGTCGACCAGCAGCCGATCGGACGGACTCCACGATCGAATCCAGCCACCTATACCGGCGTCTTCGACAGTATCCGCAAGCTCTTCGCCCAGACCCAGGAAGCGAAAGTCCGCGGGTACCTTCCCGGCCGGTTCTCGTTCAACGTGAAAGGTGGTCGGTGCGAAGCCTGCGCCGGCGACGGGACCCTCAAGATCGAGATGCACTTCCTGCCTGACGTTTATGTCCCTTGCGAGATCTGCCGAGGCGCCCGCTACAACCGTGAGACCCTTGAGGTCCAGTTCCGAGGAAAGAACATCGCTGACATCCTCGACATGCCGATCGCCGAAGCCCTGGAGTTCTTTGATCACCAGCCGTCAATTCGCCGGCATCTCCAGACCCTGCTCGACGTCGGTCTGGGCTACGTCCGACTCGGGCAGCCCGCTCCGCAACTCTCGGGAGGCGAAGCGCAGCGCGTCAAGCTCGCTACCGAATTGTCCAGGCGCCCAACCGGGCACACGTTCTATGTCCTCGACGAACCAACCACAGGGCTCCACTTCGAAGACGTAGCGCGACTCCTCACGGTTCTTCAGCGACTGGTTGATCAGGGCAATACCGTCTTGGTCATCGAGCACAACATGGACGTGATCAAGTCATCAGATTGGATCATTGACCTCGGCCCCGAAGGTGGCCACCGCGGCGGCCGGATTGTGGCGACAGGGACTCCCGAGGAGGTGGCGACCGTGTCGGGGAGCTACACCGGGCAGGTCCTCGCTCCGATGCTGGCGGCCCAAGTCCCCACTCCATAGGGCGATAACGAGTGGCCCTCAGGGACACTTTCGTCATACTCAAATGATGGCGAGCATCCGCTCCAGAGCCACGCGCGCCCATGTGGCCGTCTCGGTGGGCACCGTGATTTGGTTCCGAATCCGCCCCGCCACCGCCTCTTCGAGCACCCATGCGAGGTGTGGCGCATCGATACGAGACATCGTGATGCACGGGCAGACCTCATCGTCGAGACATGTAATTGTCCGATCCGGATACTCATCCGCCAGCCGCTTGACGAGATGGACCTCGGTGCCGATCCCGATCGCGGTACCCGGCTCAGTCGCCTCTACAAACCGAATGATGAAGTCAGTTGACCCGGCGGCGTCGGCCGCCTGAACCACTTCGTGGGAGCACTCAGGGTGTACGACCACGACACCGCTTGGATTCTCAATTCGGAAGCGTTCAATCTGATCGGTCGTGAATCGCTGATGCACCGAGCAGTGGCCCTGCCACAGCAGAAACGTGGCGGCATCAATCTGTTCAGCAGCCAGACCTCCGGCGACCCGACTGGGGTCCCACACCTCCATTGACGCAAGGTCAAACCCCAGCTCGTAGGCCGTATTACGACCGAGGTGCTGATCAGGAAAGAACAACACCTTGTCCGCACGAGCCACGCCGTGCTCATCAGGCATGAGTGCCCAGGCCAGGACGGCCTTGGCATTCGACGAGGTACAGACGGCGCCTCCATGGCGACCCACGAAGGCTTTGATCGCTGCCGTCGAGTTCATGTACGTGATTGGCATGATTCGAGAAGTGTCCGTGACCCGCTCGAGATCACTCCATGCTGCTTCCACCTGGTCGATGTCGGCCATATCGGCCATCGAGCAGCCGGCGCTGAGGTCAGGGAGGACGACCTGCTGGTGGGGGCCGGTGAGGATGTCCGCAGACTCCGCCATAAAGTGGACACCGCAAAAGACGATCAGATCAGCATCCCCACGGTCGGCTGCGATTCTCGAAAGACCGAACGAATCACCTCGCACATCAGCGAACTTCATCACTTCGTCCATTTGGTAGTGATGGCCCAGGATCAGCAAGCGATCACCAAGCGCAGCCTTTGCGGTGGCAATGCGCTCGTCCAACTGGTCTGGAGTCGCGTCGAGGAAATCGCTCGACATCGCCGTTGAGATTCTGAGCATGATGAAACCCCCAAGGGGATCGTCTTGATCATGGCCGGCGGGGACAGCCCGGTCGCCCTTCCGCGGGTATGTCGGCCTCAAGACTCTGTGATGTGCGGGATACCGAGCCCGTGCTCACCATCCTAGGGGTCACAGCGGGGCTTCGCGCGGTAGTGAAGGTGTCACCATGGTGGGGTGACACTCCGACCACCGACTGAGACGATTCCCGACTCACCCGGCTGCTACCAATTCCTCGACGACCGCGGGCGAGTCCTGTACGTCGGAAAAGCTCGATCGCTCCGGAGTCGGGTGACCTCGTATTTCCAAGATCCTGACAATCTGCATCCTCGAACGGCCCAGATGGTCTCCCAGGCCCATCGCATCGACTGGGTGGTTACCAGCACCGAGGTGGAGGCCCTTGTCCTCGAGCATTCGCTGATTCAATCCTTCCAGCCGCGCTTCAACGTGCGTCTCAAGGACGACAAGACCTACCCGTGGTTGGCAGTGTCCACCTCACACACATGGGCTCGGCCGGTCGTCACCCGCGGCGACCGCCGAAAGGGGTCCCGGTATTTCGGGCCGTTCGGGCACGTTCGCTCCCTCCGGCGCACCATTGATCTTCTCCTCCCGACGTTCCCTGTTCGTACCTGCTCTGACGCCAAGCTGGAGCGCCATGAGCGTTCTGGGCGACCATGCCTCCTCTTTGACATCGAACGCTGCTCGGGGCCGTGCATCGGCGCCGTTGACACTGAGCAATACGCGCAGCATCTCGAGGGGTTCCTCCGCTTCTTCAGTGGTGAGTCGTCACCGATGATCCGAGACCTAGAAGCCAAGATGCGTAGTGCGGCGGAGGCCAAGGACTACGAACGAGCCGCCCGGCTCAGAGACGGCATCACCGCAATGAGAGAAGCCTCCGAGACCCAGCAACTCGTCCTCGGCGATCGCGACAACCTCGACGTGGTCGGAACGAGCACCGATGACCTTCAGGTGGCAGTCATGGTGCTGCACGTTCGCCACGGTCGGATCGTCGGACAGAGCAGTTCTGTCGCCGACCTCGTGGAGCCACTAGAGCCGGGCGCCCTCGCAAGCACTGTGTTGCGAGACCTCTATGGCGACCCCGCCGCCGATGTGCCGAGCATCGTGGCCACGTCGGTCGAGCCTGATGACCTCGACACCATCGAAGCGTGGCTTGGCGAACACCGCGGTGCCCCCATGGTGATTCGAGTCCCACAGCGGGGAACTCGTCGGCGGTTGATCGAAATGGCTGAACGCAATGCCGCTGAGGAGTTGAGTCGAGACCAACTCCGACGAGCCAGCGATCACAACGTGCGGTCCAAGGCACTCGTCGAGATCCAGCAGGCTCTCGGCCTGGATCGACCACCCTTTCGTATCGAGTGCTACGACATGAGCCATCTCCAAGGGACCTCCTATGTGGGATCGATGGTGGTGTTCGAAGACGGCCTTCCGGTGAAGGCGGCGTATCGGCACTTCACGGTCAAGACCGTGGAGGGTAACGATGACTACGCGGCCATGAGCGAAGTCCTGCGGCGCCGGCTCCGCCGGTGGTCTGAAGAGCGACCTGATGGTGCCCCTCGACGAGGCTTCGCTTCGCCCGCCGATCTTCTTTTGATCGATGGTGGGCCGGGACAGCTCGGCGTCGTTGTCGACGCCCTCGAGGAAGCGGGTCTCACCCACGACACCGAGGTGGCGTCGCTGGCCAAACGCTTCGAGGAGGTCTACCGACCAGGTTCACCAGTCCCGATCCGGCTACCGCGTGGCTCGGAGAGCCTGTTCCTCCTTCAGCGAATCCGCGACGAGGCCCACCGCTTCGCCATCGGCTTTCACCGGTCGACTCGGGGAAAGGCGATGGTCGGGAGCATCCTTGACGAAGTCGATGGGCTGGGACCGACGCGCCGAGCGCGCCTGCTGGAAGTCTTCGGGACAGTCGAAGCGCTTCGTCGAGCATCGAGTGGTGATCTCAAGGCCCTCGACTGGCTTCCTGGCAAGGTGGCAGACGCTCTCTACGCCCGCCTTCATGCAGACGATCAAGAAGCCATTGGTCTCGCGGGCCCAGCCAAGGCAGACTCTCCTCGTGGCTGAGTTCGTGATCGTGACAGGGATGTCCGGAGCAGGACGCTCCACCGCAGCCGCGAGCCTTGAGGATCTTGGCTGGTTTGTCATCGACAATCTTCCGTCGTCAATCATTCCGCGAGTCGGTGAACTGGTCCACGGACCAGGTACCGACACCCCACGAGTGGCACTCATCGTGGGTCGGAAGGGGAGCGGGGAGGCCGCCGACCTCCTCGACGCGGTGGATCGCCTGACCCAGGGTGCCCATGTCGTGCGGGTTCTCTTCCTCGACGCCGCCGATGACGTATTGATCCGCCGCTACGAAGGCACACGGCGTCGCCACCCACGGACGGGGTCTGGGGTCGAGGACGCGGTTGCCGAAGAGCGGATTGCCCTCGAAGTGATCCGACAGCGCGCCGACATCGTGCTCGATACCGGTGAGCTCAATAGCAATCAGCTCAGAAGTCGGATCTTCGAACTGTTCGGCGAACAGGTTGGCCACGAGACCATGCGGACCAGCCTGATGTCCTTTGGCTTCAAGCACGGGATCCCGCTTGACGTCGACATGGTCTTCGACGCCCGCTTCCTCCCGAATCCCCATTGGATCGAAGACCTCCGCCCAATGAGTGGTCTGGACGAGCCCGTGCGTGCCTTCGTCCTCGAGCAACCAGAGGCTGGTGATTTCGTCGATCGAATCGTCGACTTGGTGAGTTTCCTCCTCCCTGCATATGTGCGCGAAGGGAAGTCGTATTTGACAATCGGTATCGGCTGCACGGGCGGGCGGCATCGCTCAGTCGCCATTTCCGAGGAGATGGCACACCGACTTCGAGCCTCGGGTCACCCGATTGCCACCTTCCATCGGGATATTGATCGGTGACCGCACTCCCCAGAGTCGTCGCCATCGGCGGCGGTCATGGCACCGCGGTCAGCCTTCGTGCGGCACGGCTCTATGCGGGCGAGATCACCGCCATCGTCACGGTGGCCGATGATGGTGGATCCAGTGGTCGCCTCCGAGAATTACTCGGTATCCCGGCTCTCGGCGACCTTCGAAAATGTCTGGTCGCATTGGCCGATGACTCCTCTCCGCTGGCTCGAGCCATGGAGTACCGGTACCTTGAAGGCGAACTCGCAGGTCATGCCTTGGGGAATCTCATTCTTGCGGGCCTCATCGAAAGCCAAGGGGACCTCGTCGGGGGGATCTCTGAGGTTGGTCGGCTCCTCGGAGCCGCTGGCGCCGTCCTACCCGCCACCCTTGACGAGGTTCGGTTGTCGGCCGAAGTCGCGGCCGGAACCACAGTGGGCCAAGTCGCCATCGGCCAGGCCGAGACGATTGGGACTGTCAGTGTCCTGCCCGCCGATGCCGCCTCGCCCGACGAGGCGATCGAAGCGATTGCTGACGCCGACCAGGTGATTATCGGTCCGGGATCGCTCTTCACGAGTGTCATCGCCGCAGCATCGGTACCTGGAATTGCCCACGCCATTCGGTCCACGCAGGCGCAACGCATCTACGTGTGCAACCTTCGCCCCCAGATCCCCGAGTCACGGGGGTACACCGTCGCAGACCATCTCGCAGCGCTTGACCACCACCACATCGAGGTCGATGTGGTGGTTTGCGAGACCTCCGATACTCTCGCGCTCGGAGCGCCAAGAATCCCGGTCGTTGACTCCACCCTCACGGGATCCAACGCTCTGGTGCATGATCCAGCCAAACTGTCCGGTGTCCTGAGTGGACTCTGGACCCAAGCCCCAACGGCATGAAGGAGAAACAGTGACGGTACGCGTAGGAATCAATGGCTTCGGTCGCATCGGTCGGAGTTTCGTACGAGCCGCCCTTCGGTCGGGGGCTGATGTTGAGATCGTCGCTCTCAACGATCTGACGTCTCCTGAGACCAATGCCCATCTTCTTCGCTACGACTCCACGCAGGGCCGCCTCGACGTTGAGGTTCGCACTGAAGATGGAGCGTTGATCATCGGCGACCAGCGTGTCGCCGTCTACTCCGAGCGTGACCCAGCAGCCCTTCCATGGGGTGAGCTCGGCGTTGACGTTGTGATCGAGTCGACCGGTCGCTTCACGAAGCGCGAAGAGGCGGCAGCGCACCTCAGCGGGGGAGCTCGCAAGGTGATCATCTCGGCGCCTGCCACTGGTGCTGACGCCACCTTTGTGGTTGGAGTCAATGATGATCAGTACGACCCAGCCGAGCACCACATCGTGTCGAACGCGTCGTGCACGACGAACTGCTTCGTCCCAATGGTCAAGGTCCTCGACGACGCCTTTGGCGTCGTCTCCGGACTGATGACCACAGTCCACGCCTACACCAATGATCAGAGCCTCCTTGATGTTGCTCACTCAGACCTGCGACGTGCACGCGCCGCTGCCGTAAACATCGTGCCCAGTTCAACCGGGGCCGCACGGGCCACAGGACTGGTCCTTCAGGCGATGCAGGGTCGGCTCGATGGGACATCGCTTCGAGTGCCCATCCCGACGGGATCGATCACTGATTTCACTGCGGTCGTGAAGGGCACGCCCACCGTGGAAGCGATCAACGCTGCCTATGAGCGGGCCGGTGCAAGTGGTCGGCTCTCCGGCGTGCTTGTCTACACCGAAGATCCGATCGTCTCGAGCGACATTGTGGGCAGTCCCGCCTCATGCACCTATGACGCTGGCTTGACCATGGTCCAGTCCATCGACGACGAGACCACGCTGGTCAAGGTGCTCGGTTGGTACGACAACGAGTGGGGCTACTCGAACCGCCTCGTCGACCTCACTGGGATCGTTGGGGCGAAGGCGTGACCCACAGGCCTGCTGCGCTCAGCGGCCTCCCTCTCCTCGAAGATCTTGGCGACGTTGCAGGACGCAAGGTCCTCGTCAGGACCGATTTCAATGTGCCCCTGACTGACGGTCCCGGTGGCTCACGAGTCGTCGCTGATGATTTCCGCATCAGGGCTGCGCTCCCGACTATCGCGTGGCTCAGGGAGCGGGGGGCTGATGTCGTCTGCTGCTCGCATCTGGGTCGACCCAAGGGCGAAGTGATCGACGCTCTCAGCATGGCGCCAGTCGCTGCTCGGCTCAAAGAACTTGCACCTGGCGTTGAGGTCCTGGAAAACCTTCGCTTCGACCCTCGGGAGACAACAAACGACGATGCTTTCGTCGAGGAATTGATTGATGGCTTCGACGCGTACGTCAACGACGCGTTCGGAGCATCGCACCGGCAGCACGCCTCGGTTGTCGGACCACCCAAGTACCTCCCCAGTGCAGCGGGGCGTCTCCTCGAGCGTGAAGTGGCAACCCTCGGAGGAATCCTCATCGAGCCTCGGCGTCCGTTCGTGGCCATCATCGGCGGGGCCAAGGTCGCTGACAAGATCGGGGTCATCGCCGCATTGTCGAAGGTGGCTGATTCGATCATTATCGGCGGCGGCATGGCCTTCACGTTCCTCGCCGCCCAAGGCCGACAGATTGGCGCATCACTGCTCGACGCAGACCGGATCGAGGAGTGTCGTCGCCTTCTCGACGGACCGGCCGAGATTCTCCTCCCAACCGACATCGTCGCCCTTTCGCCTGGCGCCTCCTTTGGGCCCGGGTGCACCGACGGTGAGGTGGCCACCTTGATGGGTGACATCCCGGACGGATGGATTGGTCTCGACGTCGGTCCGGACAGTGCTGCGTCCTTCGTGCAGACCATCCTCAGCGCCGGGACGGTGCTGTGGAATGGGCCCATGGGGGCATTTGAAGATGCTCGCTTCGCCGCTGGAACCAACACGGTCGGTCGTGGAGTGGCAGAGACCAACGGAACCAGCATCGTTGGCGGTGGTGATAGCGCGAGAGCCGTCGAAGAGCTTGGTATCGCTGAGGCAATCAATTTTCTTTCCACCGGCGGCGGCGCCTCCCTCGAATTTCTTGAGTTCGGCGACCTACCCGCACTCGCGGCACTCCGCCACGCCCGCAACGCACCAAAGGAGCGATGATGGCCAAACATGCATCTGTCCGACGGCCAATCGTGGCTGGAAACTGGAAAATGAACCTCGACCACGTCGAGGCAATCCACCTGGTCCAGTCTCTCGCCCTTCGTTTGCGTTCGATCGATCACTCCGGGGTTGAGGTAGCGATCTACCCTCCGTTCACCGACCTGCGCTCCGTCGAGGGTCTGATCGGTGCGGACAATCTGCCGATCGAACTTGGGGCACAACATTGTTCCGAACACGACGCCGGCGCCTTCACGGGAGAGGTCAGCGTGCCAATGCTGGCCCGTCTCGGAGTCACGC
>JBAXAR010000042.1:0-15984 GCA_037142475.1 Actinomycetes bacterium | reverse complement strand
ACTATCTGATCAGTGTGCCAGGGAGCCGAGAACCTTGTCAGGTTGGCGGTATGCCGGCGCTTCGGAAATGAGTGGGGGATAGTTCAGCCAAGGGTCCACTGAGAGAACACGGGGGCCCGCCAATCTGAAGGTGTCTAACGCCGTCAGAACTGGAGAGCCCCCGTGGAATCGAACCCTACGCGCATGTGCGAGCTGTTGGTGGGCTTGCCCGCTGTTCACATCCTCGGGATCGAAGACCATGAGGGCGAGCCGCTGCGGGTCCACATCGAGCGAGCCGAATCGAGGGCTGGTTGCCCCGAGTGTGGTGTCGTCGCCGAGTCGAAGGGGCGAAGCGTCGTCGTCCTCGTCGATCTCCCCGTCTACGGACGGCCGAGTCGGCTCGTCTGGCACAAGCGCCGCTTCCGCTGTCTCGAGGTGACCTGTCCGAACAGTTCATGGACCGAGAGCGATCCGAAGATCGCCGCTCCTCGCATGGCGCTCGCTGACCGCACCGGCCGCTGGGTCACCGAGCAGGTCGGCCGCAACGCCCGGAGCGTCAACGAGGTCGCAGGAGAGCTCAGCTGCGACTGGCACACCGTCAACGACGCCGTCGTCGCCTATGGCTCAGCGCTCGTCGACGATGACCTCGACCGCTTCGGCGATGTGACAGCACTCGGTCTCGACGAGGTGCTCTTCGCCCGGCTCGGGAAATGGAAGCGCCAGCACTTCTCCACCTCGATCGTCGACGTCGGCACGGGACAGCTCTTAGACGTCGTTCCAGGCAGGAGCGGCAAGGAACCGATGGCCTGGCTGAACGCCCAGCCCCAAGCCTGGCGAGACGAAGTGGCCTTCGCCACGCTCGACCTCTCCGGCCCCTATCGGGCCGTCTTCGACGCCTGTCTCCCGAACGCCGTCCAGGTCGCCGATCCGTTCCATGTGGTCAAGCTGGCGAACTCGAAGCTCGACGAGTGCCGTCGTCGAGTTCAGAACGAGACGCTCGGCCATCGGGGCAGGAGGGACGACCCGCTCTGGAAGGTCAGACGCTTGCTGACCAAGGCTGACGAGCGTCTCGACGAGCCGGGTCGAGAGAAGCTCCTCGGCCTGCTGGCAGCCGGCGATCCCAAGGGCGAGGTGAAGATGACCTGGCACGCCAAGGAGTCGATCCGCTGGCTCTATGCCCACACCGATCACGACCTGGCCCTCGAGTTCGTTGAGCGACTCAGCGATGACATGGCCGACAAGGACCTTCCGGTTGAGGTCCGCTCACTTGGCCGCACGCTCAAGCGCTGGAAGCACCAGATCGCGGCTTGGCACACCGCTCAGGTGAGCAACGGACCGACCGAGGCGGCCAACAACCTCATCAAGCGGGTCAAGCGAGCGGCCTTCGGCTTCACCAGCTTCCGGAACTACCGGATCAGGGCGCTTCTCTATGCAGGCAAGCCCAACTGGTCCCTGCTTAAGACCATCGCCCCCCACTGAAATCCGAAAAGCCCCTTTTCGCTCACTCGGAGACGGTTGATCACCTAATTTGCCAAGAAATAGCGGTAGTCACCCCGGTCTGAGTCTCTGGAGGAGTCAGCGTCCTCGAACCGCATCTGCCTCGCCTTGACGACCTCGAATCAGGTCATTGATGGCTTGGCCGGGTCCGATGAGCTTCTCAAGTCCGGGTGGGTAATACGAAAGGTAGAGCGTCGCTCGGCCACCCTCGTCTGTTGGTGGAGGAGAGGAGTGGAGCACATCTTGGATGTGGACGGTGACGTCCCCGGCCTTTGTGTCAACGGCGACCTTGGGCCATCGGTCCATCGTGTCTTCGGAGGTACCCGGTGGCACAGACTGCCCATGGGATCCGGCGATGACCTCGAGACGGCCGGTGGCGGCGCTTGACCCGGTGATCTGGACGCCCAACGCGACCGACGGACAGGTGATCGGGTGCGCTCCGAGGCCACAGTCCTGATGCCATGGCAGGTTCGAGAGCCCTCGGAGTTCACCGGCAGGCTTGATCAGCAACGTGGGTCCGTCCATTCGGTCGCTGTAGGCATCAACGGGGGATCCGAGGAGGTCAGCGAGACGTCGCATTCGTGGGTCGTCGACGAGGTCTCCCATCAATTGACTCACCCGTTGGGCGTAGATGACCCGACAGAGCACTTCGGTGTCGTCGGGTCGAGTGGCCCACCACGTGAGGGGATCATCAGAGGACACCTCCTCGCTGATGCGCTCAGTGTCCGCCACGAGCACGGCAATCTCATCAGCGTTGAGGACCCCGGTGACGTGGAGGTAGCCCGTGGTGGCCAGGAAGGCAGCCATCTCTGCGTCGTCGTCGTCCAGCGAGAAGGTCTGGGTGATATCGAGGGCTGTCCCCTCGTCATTGAGGAGTTCAACCCGCTCTGGGTCGTAGGCGGGGATGCCGAGATAGAGGGCTCGAAGCGCCCCTTCCCATCGACCAATACGACCAAAGGACCCGACGGTGATTTCAAGCTCACCCGCCAGGTGGAGCGCAATCACGGTACGCATCGAAGTGGCGAGATCACTCCATGCTTCCGGGCTGAGGTTCACTGCTACCCAAATATCACCAGCGGAGCCTTCGGTGACATGGAGGCCGTCGGCATCGGCGGTGTAGGTCCATTGGCGATCACCGATGCTGAGGACCAGCGGTCGGAGCCCTTTCGCCGCGTTGGCGGCAAGCACTCCTCGATCGCCACTGAGGAGTCCGTCGAGGACTTCATCGTGGAAGACGCCGTAGTCGATGACCTTCGGACGTTCAACGTGTTCTGTGCTGCGTGTCATGGCGTACCCCCAAGGAAGAGGATACGGCGGTGTGGCCCGGTGTGCCGGACGGTTCAGGGAACGGGGTTCACGCCGAACCTCCCCATACGCCCAGGTGGCATCCTGAACTCGCGACACGGATTCGAGTCGCCTAATCTCACTCAATTGGGCGTGAGCGAGGCGGACATGATGCAACGAAAGACCTGGAGGCAATGGGGGAGCGTCGGCTTGATGGTGGTCGGTTCCCTTTCTGCTCCCATGATCACGACCTCTGCTGGTGCGGCTGGACCCCAGGCGACTCCCGCCCTGGCGTCGACTGGATGCAGGGGTCCGGTCACGCCTCCTGGGACGACGACCCAATCATTCGTCGCCGCCCATGAAACCGGATCATTCATCGAACATGTCCCGACGTCAGCCTCACCCCGGGCGCCCAGGCCACTGATCATTGATCTCCACGGCTGGTCTGAGTCGGCGGCCATCCAGGCAATGGCATCGGATTGGAACACGTTTGGCGACGCTCACGGCTTCATTACCGTGACGCCCGAGGTCACCTATGCGGTGCCGCATTGGAATACCGCGCTGGGAAGTCAAGACCTCGCCTTCTTCGAAAAGCTCATGACCCATCTTGAAAAGACCCTCTGTGTCGATGAACGAAGGATCTTCGTCACCGGCTATTCCAATGGCGCCTTTATGGCCTCGGCCGTTGCCTGTCAGCTTGCCGGTCGTGTTGCCGCCGTCGGAGCAGTGGCGGGTCTCGAGACTGCCCCTCGGTGTCGGGCGCCTCGGCCAGTACCCGTGGTGGCGTTCCATGGCACCGCAGATCCCTACGTCGCCTACAACGGAGGGGTAGGACCCAAGGCGCTACAACTGCCATCGGCAGACGGTTCGGGCAAGACCCTCGGCGACCAAGTGAAGGGGAAGAAAATCCCCGGCTTGGCCCCCATTGCCACGAATGCTGCGGTCTGGGCCAAACGGAATGGCTGCGCCCCCAAACCCTCTGTGAAAACAGTGGCGAAGAAGGTGACATTGATTCGCTATTCATGCCCAAGGAACGCCGCCGTCGAGCTCTATCGGGTGAACGGTGGCGGCCACAGTTGGCCGGGCAGTACGTTCACCCGATCAATCGCTTCGGTGGTGGGAACGACGACCATGGCGATCAACGCCGATCAGATCATGTGGGCTTTCTTTCAGGCACATCCGCTGACGACCCACGCAGTCCGTCGAATTTAAGAGAAGGTGTCGTGGGTCTGGGCGTGAGCTCAGCGTGCCGAGTTCCACGCCCATCGGACGCACCTCCTGACCACTCGTCTCGTGGGTCCAATGCCTTGCTCGCTTTCACGAACGCCACCGAGAGGAACTAGCGGGAGCGCAGCATCTCTGCGAGCAGAGCGTAAAACGAGATGCTTGTGACACCTAGAGTCCAAAGGATTCCGATGAACACGATCGGGGTCGCCGCCGACGGCAGGACATCGAACGCCGCCAAGGCGGCGATGGTCGAGATCGACCAACCGATGACGATCATGAGGAACCGATGCAGGTTGGCATTTCTCTCCCGCAGCGTGTCCCTGGTTAACCGGAAGGAACCGCTGGTGTGAGCGACCAGGGTGATTGCAGCAGCAAGGCGCCACGCAAGATCTCGCTGGTCGCTCAAGACGACGAGGAGGATGCACGTCGTCAAGGAGATGAAGAGGGCCAAGAATCCCGCAAACAAGATATGGAACTGAGCCTCCGTTGCCTTCAGGACAAGGCCTTCTTCTCGCACATCATTGGCGTCCGACGTGGTGAGGGAATCCGACGACAGGCCCCGTTCCTTTGCGAGGAGGCCGGTCATCCGTCGGAGTTCTTTGCCAACGTCAAGGCCCAGAACGGCGGTGAGGACCAAGACCACGGCGGCACTTGCGAGGGCGGCCAAGACGGCAATTTGTGCCCCAAAGAGCATGTCTTCCGAGATCACGCGTGTCCCCTAGGTCGCTGGTAGTGGTGGAGGTCCCCCGAAGGCTCGGGTGAAGAAAATGTAGCGAATGAAGACGCTGCTGACGGTGATCATTGGTTGTCTGTCTGGTTCAGATTTGTGGGCAGATCGTGGGACGAAGCGAGAAAGCGCCATAACCCTTCCCGAGGGTGATGAGGCGTGTCCGTCGAGGATCGCGAGACCTACGACCGTGGGGCATCGGGTTCGATGAGCGATTCGTAAGCCTCTGGTCGGCGAGTGGCGAGGAACGGAAAAAGCGTGAGCCAGTCGGCTCGCTGGGCAAGATCAAGGTCGGCCACCAGCACAGCTGGTTCGTCCCGAGGCGCCTGCACTAGCACCCTTCCATACGGGTCGGAGATGAAGGACGATCCGTAGAACGTCAGAGGGCCCTCGTCTCCGATCCGATTCACGGCGATCATGAACAGACCGTTGGCGATGCCGTTGGCGGTGATGACCTTTTCCCACAGCGGCTCGGTGTCAAAGTCGGGATGGTCGGGCTCTGAACCGATGGCGGTTGGGTAGACGAGGACGTCGGCGCCGGCGAGGGCGTAGGCCCGGGCAAGCTCCGGAAACCACTGGTCCCAACAGGTGGGAAAGCCAACCTTGGCTCCTTCAATCGCGAAGGGCCGCCCAGCCTCGTCGGCCGGACCGGGTGTGAAGTAGCGGTCCTCGTGGTAGCCAGCCGTGACTGGAATGTGGAGTTTTCGAGTCTTCGATACCACCATGCCGTCAGGGGCCACCACAACGGCGGTGTTGTAGCCGAGCCCATTTCCCGGCTGAGCCTCCCAGAGCGAGGCATGGATGAAACAGCCGGTCTCGGCTGCGAGCTCGGCGGCGAAGCGGACCGTCGGGCCACCATCGATCAACTCAGGTTCGACTCCGGGTCGAGGGCCCTCCGGGGTGACGGCGAAGTACTCCGAGAGCGTCAGCTCTTGCAGGCAGACCAAGCGAGCACCCTCATGGGCCGCGAGACGAACACCTTCTGCCAGCGCTGATCGGTGCTCGACTGGGTCAGGGTGCCAGCGATGCTGAACGACTCCTACCCGAAATACGCGGGGGTCGCGTTCTTGGGTCTGAGCGAGCGAGACCATTGGGGCTGCGGTGATGACTCTCACGATGTTGCTCGTCGGGCCGGGACTTGTTGGGTGATGCAGTGTGGGCCACCACCTCCATGACCGATGACCAGGCCGGGGACCCCCACCACCTCTCGATCTGGGAATGCCACCGCCAGGCGATCGAGTGCCTCTTCGTCAGCGCTCCTCGCAGCGCCCCCAGCCAGAGGCACGATCACGCCCCCATTGCACAGGGCGACGTTGAGGTAGGCGTTGAGAGCTGGGACACCAGCGACCTCGCCAACGGAAAGGGGCGGGAAGTCCACAACGTCGAGCCCGGCGGCGATAGCGCGGTCTCGATTCTCGGCCATGGCTTCGTGGTCGGGATCGCCGGGGGGCCGAGACTGCAGGACGAGTTGCCCTGCGTCATTGAAGGTGGCGATGCAGTCGACATGGCCGTCGGTGTCTCGATCCCCAACGAGCCCTCGCCCCAGCCAGATAACTTCGGTTGCCCCGAGGTATGCCCGAAGAGCCTCTTCGATCATTGACTGGTCCAGTTCGGGGTTCCTGTTCGGAGCGAGCAGGCACTGTTCGGTGGTGACCACGCGACCCTGATCATCGATGAGCAGCGAGCCGCCCTCGAGCACGATCGGAGCCGAGATCACCTCATCGCTGAATTCCGCGGCGAGGACGCCACCAGCAGCCTCATCATGATCCCACCCGGTGAACTTCTCGCCCCAGGCGTTGAATCGAAAATGAACCCCGGCTCGGTTCCCAAGGTCATCGAGTGCGAATATCGGTCCGCTGTCACGGACCCACGAGTCGTCGATCGGGATTTCGAATACATCGACGGCGGCGGTCAGGAGCGCTTGAGCCTCGAGTGCCGCCCTCTGATCAGCGACCACCATCGTCACTGGTTCGAAAGCAGCGATGGTGTTGGCGACAGTGGCAAACGCTCGCTTGGCCTCCTCAAGCGCGGTACCCCACAGCTCTCGTCGGCAGGGCCACGCCATCAGCATCCGATCGTGAAGGGCGGTCTCGGCGGGCATCCGGAAACCCCGTGCTGCGGGGCTTCCCGGAGAGATCGAGCCAGTCATCGACTTCGATGGTATCCGAAGGCGCCCCGCCGTCATCGGGCTCATTGCGCAGCGCACCTAGGGTGATGAGCCTCACGCGATGACGAGCGGTTCCTGGTGAGTCGGTGACCCAACTGACTCGTGATTGGCGCCCTCGACGCTGCCCGTCGAGACCATGGCCGAGGCATCGGGGCCTCAGGTCCAAGAGCCACAGCGTGATGTCTCAACATGATTGAGCCCAGCGGTGGGGGAGCCATAGCGAGTCACTCCTCGAAGGTGGCGAGGCAGGATGGGTCCTTCACCGCCTGCCGGCCATAGACGGCATCGACGGCTGCCCGATTAATGATGATGGTGTCCTCAAGCGGAGCTCCCATGGTCCAGTACTTCAATCCCTGAAACGAGAGGTAGATGTACTCGACACCGAAGAACAACTCGATGTGGCCGTGCGAGCGAATGAGGCGGACGACATTCTCGAAGGGTTCTGTTCGTTCATCCCATGCTCGGACTGTGTAGGAATGAGGAGGCCCCGTTTTGGCTTCCCTCCAGCGCACCGACCCGATGTACTCGTGCATCGTGGCCTTCTCGACCTCCGTCAACGGATCATCGGCGAACGGAGTCACAGAGGGACCCACTGCCCTCGTAACGGCGACGTGACGCGGGCCCTTGGCTCTGAGATGGTTCTCAGGACTCAGGTCCCTCAAGCTCCACGATCTCGGGCATGGCGAGCTCGTCGAGGTTCGCCTCGAGCGACATCGCCAGTTGGGCCGCCCCAAGGCGATCGGTGATGATTGTCCGGATGGCAAGGGCATCCTTCTTGATCGACGCCGCTGAGTTCTCGATGGCCGAGGCGTTCTTCGTGAGATTGTCAAACTTCTCCAACGCCTTCATGGCGTCGTCGAGGCTGCGACGGACCTCAACGATGTTCACTTCGTCGAGCTGGCCTGAGTTGCTTAGGGTGTTCATCTTCACCAGCTGGTAGACGAGATAGAGGATCTGGGCATCGTCGTTGTCTGGATCGAAGGCCAAGACGATCGACTGGGAGTCAAGGATCATGATCCGGCTCCCGTTGGGCATGTCGTCGAGGTGCTTGCAGAGACCGATGAAGCCGTTCGCCGCACGGTTGTCCTTTGAACCGAGGGACTCTCGTTCCCAATCGAGCTTGCTGAGAGCCTTGTTCTTGGCTTCGATCACGACGCGGTCTGCCACGGTGGCACCGACCTTGAGGTCGACGACGCCATCGCCCTTCTTGCTCTTCGATACTCGACCGGTGATGTGGCCAGTGGACTCGCAGTCATCGCCCGCCATGGCGGCGATGCGCTGGACGATCCCGATCGCCACATCTTCGTAGGCAAGGCCACCCATCGTGGTCGACTCAACAAGTTCGGCGACGACGACGTCCTTGATGACCTCGAGTTGGACTTTCTCAATGGCGCTGCCGAGAGCATCGAGCTTGTCCGACAGCGCGCGTAGGGGAGAGGTGGGACTCGACGGATCAAGCAATTCGGCGAAATCCTTCTTCTGGTTCGAGACCTGCGAGGTGATGTCCTGATGGATCTTCTCCTTGGCGTCATCGAGGCTCTTGAGCATTGCTGCACGGAGCGGCGAATCCTCACCAGCGGTCATCTCTTCGATCTCGTTGCGGAACTGGTCGAGGACGGTATTGAAGCCCTTGACTAGGGATCCGTCTCCCGCTGCGAAGCCAGTGACCTGTTTCTTGATGGCATCCTCGAAATTCTCGGCCACTTCACGGATCGCCGTCTTCGCCTGGTCCACGCTGGCGTCGATCTTTTCTGCGCTGGCTGTATGCGAGCCAAGGGCGACAACTTGTGCGCCGAGGCTCAGGAGCGAATTGAGGAACTCTGGAAGTTCCTTGCCGGCGTCCGAGGCAGCGGTGAACTCAGCGACGACAGCGAGGTCGGTGACCGAGTGCTCTTTGATGACAATCTCGTTGCCTTGGATCTCAACTGACATTGGTGTCGTCTCCTCGGTGTCGGGCGCTACGGCACGCGGATGAATTGCGGAATCACCATGGAGCTAGGTGAACTCCGATATCGACCGAATGGCTGTTATCGCCTGGAATCTTTTGCGGGCGGTCTTGGTGAATTGGCGATATGCCTCGCTTCAGTCACGTTCAACCCAACCCAACCCTGTCAGACGGGTGTGACACGGAAATCGGTCGTGGGCATGAAGCACCGACGTCTCCCGCCTTCGGGGCAGTATCCAGTCATTGGCTGACTGGCTGTTTTTGCTTTGAAGAAGGGATCCTCAGCAGAGGCTCAGTGAGAATTCGACACAATCGGGTCCTGCTCGAGGCCAGTGGATCTCATGCGCCCATGAGGCCTTTAACCCAGCGCTTAGCCAGGTATCCAAAGGCGAGGCCACTCCCATGAGAGCGCTGTGGTCACGCAAGGGACAGGTGAGTTCCATGAGCCCGCTCGGAGACCTGCATACGAGCTGGAGCGCCATCGAGGCGTTGTGGTCGGAGTAGGCCGCAACCATCACCGGTGGTCCGATGATCCCCGAGACCGTGCACTTCTACGAGTCCGCTGATTTCGGAGCGGTGGTGGGATTCGAGTGGGGGCCATCAAGGTAGGAGCGACCTTCATGCAGGCCGATATCCGAGCGACCATCACCTACCGCCGTAAGGGCGGCGAGTGGAAAATGACTGGTCACCACGCCGAGTGCTTCGACGAGCGATGTCTCGCAGGGTGTGGGCATCGTCGAGGACGTCGAGGCCCATCACCCAAGCGACGCAGACCGTCGTCTGGGCGAATCCTTCCTAGACCTGGCCTTCGATAATCCTCGGGGGGTTCGGCATCAGGTCGAGAAGATGGTCGTGGACGAAGCCACCGGCGAGGAAGCTTGAGGCTTCGGCTTCTTCCTTGGTCTCCCAGATCGCCATCGAGACTCCTTCGCCATCGCCAGAGTCGATCCAGTAGTGCGAGACGTAGCCCTCGTGCTGCTTGAGGATCTCATGGAACTCGGCGGCGAAGCGAGCGATCGCGTCCCCGTTGGCCTTGTCGTATTTGTAGGTGCGGACGATGCCGTACATGGTGAACCTCTCTCGTCGGTCACCAAGCGAGTGCGTGGCTGGTTGACGCATCGTACGACCGTTGGGTCGCTTCGGTGTTGTGCATGACCCAGGCGGGGTCATGTCGCTCCTCGGCAATAGATCTCAGCTGCGGCGATCGTGACCGTCGTCGGGCCACTTCATGAGCCTCGAGGTACTCAAGGCCTCGGGTCCGGTCGTATAGGCGTCGACAATCCAGTAGTGGCCGGGATCAGGGGTGGACGCGTAGCCCCTTGGGGTGAGTATCAGGGTGCTTGTGGCCCCGGCGGGGATGGGCCATGAGCCCGATGAAGGGGTCGTCTGCCAGTACCCATCGGGATGGCCACCGTTGGTGTCGACAAAGAAGCGGGGTGCGAGACGCCTTGACGACGTGTTGTGGACGGTGATGGTGACGCGGCGAAACGCTCGTGCGTGATCGGTGGTCTTGACCCGAGCGACGTTGATCTCCAGCGGGGACGTGGTCAGGCCTGCGGTGATGGCCACGAGGCATGCCGTCAAGGGGGCGGCGACAGCGAGGACTCTGAGGCTGCGTCGAGGCACAGGGAGCCCAGAGGAGGGGGCAGCATGGACACAGACCACAGCAACGATGGCGATAGGGAAGTAGTTGACGAAGTAGCTAGCGAGTGATCGCCCCGGCAGGCCCAGCGCCAACGGGAGGGCGAACAGCCAGATTCGCTTGGTTGCTGGATACCAAAGGACGAAGGCCACGAGGAGAGCGACGACCATGAGGAGTCCGGCCATCGTCAGCCATGGCATCACCGCCCCACCGGTGAGTCCATGGAGGGCCAACGCCACCACGCCAGAGCCGTCAGCGACGAGCGGCAAGCGGAACGGCAGGGTTGTGCCATCGAACCACGCCCCCGGATCAGCGACGAGAAATGGCAGGTTGACGACGGCAAAGACGCCGATGGTGGCGCCAAGATACGAAGCAGCCAGCCGGATCCACGATCGGCCGGCGGCTCGGGCTTCGATGGCGGTGCCCGCGACCAAGAACGGGACGAAGAACCACGGCCCCTGCTTGATCGAGCAGGCCAAGCCAAGGGCCACAGGCCCAACCCATCGGTGCCAGCCCACCGTGCGTCCTGAGCCGAGGTCATCCCAGCGCCACACCGCCACGACAAGGAAAGGCAGGAAGAGGGCATCGGTCCCCCCCGAGGTGAATGCGCCTGTGAAGCCTGCAAAAAGCAGGAGCATCGGAGCGAGGAAGCGAATGCGCCCCGGCAACATGAGGTAGATGGCCAGGACCGCGATGCCCCATGCGGCGAGGTCCACCCAGTCCGCCGTGGCGTGATGGAAACCTAGGGCCTGGAAGGGTGCGACGAGGAGGAACGATCCCGGTGGATACGAAATGTGGGTCACATGACCGCCGCTCGCGAGGTAGGTGTAGAACCGGGCTGGGTTCTTTAGCAGGAGATCAACTGCGGCCATCGAGGCGGTGTAGGGGTTGTGGCCTCGGACGAGTGCCTCTCCCGCCAGCTGATTGAGGGCAGCAGAGTCGGTCGAGAACCAGTGTCGAGCATGGGTCTCGATTGCGGCCGGGGTGAGCGCTGCAAACGCGCTGATGAGAAAACCCCCCAGCCGGATGCGGCCCATGGATGTTGCGGGTGCGTTCCAGGTCCAGACCATCCCGGCGATCCCCATCACAATCAAGACCGGTGAGACGAGGACCGCAATCGGATCCTGAGTCCAGCCACCTGCGAAGTTCACCCCGATGATGAGGACGCCGAGGAACACGACCGACCAGGCTGCCCTTTCGGTGAGGCTGCCAAAGCTCGGGGGATCGAGGACGTCGTCGCTTGTGGAGACGTCGCTCATGGAGCCATGGTCCCTTTGGCGAAGGCGTCAACGGGCGAGTAGGTGTCACCAGTGCCCGTGACGGCGTGGGACGGCGTGCGCGTTGTGGTTGATGGTGACGTCGTTCCCCATGCAGCGCTTCGCATGTCGTCACCCTACGACCGGGGCCTTCGGCCTGCCGGCGATGAGTGATCGCCGCCGGGACGTCTCGAGGGCTGATCGAGGGGTGCTCTTCCTCCCGGGCCAACCCTGATGTCACATCGAGGCCCGATACTGAGTCTCGCCGCAAGGGCATGAGGGAAGTGAAGGTACCGCTATGACAGTCGCAATCGAATGGCAGGACGGAACGATCGACGAAGGTCCGACACCCGAGTCGGTGGTGCAGGTCATCGCTGACACTCAATGGCATCCCCATACCCCTCAAGAGATGATTCGATCGTTGAGCGACAGGGCCTGGGCGGTAGGCCAGAACGCCATCGACCCCGAGTTGCCACTTGCTGAGTTCTTCTTGAAACTCGAGGCCGCTGGCGTCTGTCGGATTCTCGAATGGAATCCGATGTCCCCTGAGGACGCGGGGGACATGCAAGCAACCTCTCGTCGACTCTCAATGCGGGCGCGGCGAGAGCGCTCCTAGATGGCGAGGCGTTCGAGGACCTGCCCTGGCTGCGGAGCCCGAACGGTCCCGATCATTTTCGGCATGCCATTCGGCGAGCTCTTTGAGCGCGCCGAACGAGGTGAGGTCGTCCTTGGCGGGTGCCGCGTGACCTCTGAGGATCCAACCCGAGTCTGCAAAGGTGACCCACCACATTCTGTCTTCGCTGATGGAAGGTACGAGGAGTACCTCGACGACTAATCATCGGAGATTTGGTGTTCAGCGAGCGAGACAGGAATGCCTCACAAAAGAAGCGTGGCGTACTCGTGGTGATGCCTCCGAAGTCCCGACCACCTTCAAGTGCCATGGCGTCGTGCTGGCCGCTGCCGAACTGACGAGCCGCTGAGGCGCTCTTCCCAAGAGCCGACGTCGAAGAGAGCCTGCGCAGGCTCGTCTGCGAGTTGTCAGGAATGCAACAGGGAACTTGGGTTTCGCTCCAGGACCCGCAGGCTCCCTGTGGCACTGATCTCCGAGAAGGCCCCGGATCCGGTCGCTTCGCAGTAGAGCTCGTACGGAGGTCGACCACCGTCGGCCGGATTCTCGAAGACATCGTGGATGGCCAGGATCCCGCCGTCGAGAACCTTCGGCGTCCAGCCTCGGTAGTCGGCCCATGCCGGCTCTGATCCGTGGCCACCGTCGATGAAGAGAAAACTCACTGGCGTTGTCCAGTGGGCCGCGATCACTGGGGAGTCACCGACGAGGCCGATCACGGTGTGCTCGAGGCCCGCCACGGCGATCGTCCGCTGCCAACTCGGCAGGGTGTTGAGTCGGCCATCAGCTGGATCCACGAGGTCGGCATCGTGGTGCTCCAGCCACTCTGATTCTCCTCTGATCCATGGTGATGGTCGAGGCTGTAGAGGACAGAACCGGTGGCTTCAGCGGCAGCGCCGAGGTAGGTGCCCGACTTCCCGCACCACGCGCCCACCTCAAGAAATGTGCTTTCGGGAAAGCGCGTCCCCGCCTCAAGGCCAGCGGCCAGAAGGGCGAGACCCTCATCATCAGGCATGAAGCCCCGAGCCTTCTTGGCCAACGCCACGAGGTGGTCGATCCGGGGCGTGGAAGCGGTGGTCATGACAGTGACCTTCTCATCTCGATCATTGGCTCCGCAATGTCGTCATCCGGTGAAGATCGACACCAGGGTGAAGATTCCGATCCCGAGCAGCAAGACTCCAGAAAGTTGGCGGATTCGGGCCAGCGGGAGGACTCGAAGAAGGGCGCTCCCGCCGAATGATCCCAAGGCCGCAATGGCCACGAGGGCGAGCGACGACGCAATGAAGATCGTGAAGGGCTGGTTTGAGCGAGCCGCCAAGCTGGCGGCGAGGATTTGGGTCAGGTCCCCAAACTCGGCAATGAAGATGATGACGAAGGCGGTACGGGCGGTGCGCAGGCTGGTGGTTGGTCGCTCCGACTCTGCTTCATCGAGACCTTCCTCGATTTCCTCCTCTTCGGAGACCAGCAGGAGATAAGCGGCGCCGCCGAGGAACAAAATGGTGACGACGACTTCGATCACCGTGCGAGGAAGCAGGTTCAAGAGCTGGCCTGCCGCACAGGCGAGGGCCATCTGGGCCACGAATCCTGCAGAGGCTCCAAGCCATACCGCACGGGGATTCCCGCGGCTTCCCATGACAATGGTGGCGATCATCGTCTTGTCGGGGAGCTCGGCGACGAAGATGAGGCCGAATGCGGTCGCAAGCAGCCCGAGACTCACGGAGCGCTCCGTCGTGGAGTGGCGGACTTCGTGGGCCGGGTGGGCGAGTCCGTCACTACGAAGTGACGACCCCGGCGAGCGTGGCCCCAAGGTCCGAGCGTTCGCGCTCGCCAAAGGCCACACCCACCATCATGCGTTCGATCTCCTGAAGGACAGTGCGCTGTCCAGAGCGCACGGGATGGGCCCGGACGAAGTCCGCCACTCGCTCGGCGAAGGAGCGCTCGGCGATGAGATGGCTAATGCCGGTGAGCATGCGGCTGTGCGCGTCCTGAGGGAAGCGGGCCAAACATTCGTCGTAATGCTCGCACAGGGCCTCGAACACGCCCGGGCCACCGGTTCGGTTCGCAAGGAGGGCAGAGACGAGATAGGGGGCGTCTTGTGTCCTGATCTCGGTACGCGCGAGATCAAAGGCTCGGAGCGACGTTGCAGGATCAGAGAACCTGGCGAGGCCGAACAGGTAGCGGTGCTCGCTCTGGGGGTCGCCAGCGGCGAGCTGACGACGGCGCATCTCGTCGAAGTCTCCGTCACGAGCAATCGCCGCCACCGTGCCGACAATGGCATCAGCAAGGTCACCAGCGACCTCACCGGCATCGAAGCGACGCAGCGCTTCGGCCCTGACGGCTTCGTCTGCTCCGACGGTTCCCAGTCCGCCGATGATGAGTGCCCGCAGTGTGGGCGCGCGCTCATCTTCGCCGGGGGTGGCTTCCCAGCCCAGTTGGGCCAGTCGTGGTCCGTAGAGGTGGCGGACGGCGGCTTGTAAGTGGACCCGATCCGACTCGGCAATGACACTCGAGGTGACGGTGAACGCAGCGGCGATGACGGCCCATGTGGCGGGCTCGATGGCATCGCCGAGACCGCCTGCGAGGTTGAGCAGGTCACTAAGGCGACGCTTGCCGGCGAGAACGGCGGCCCACGTGTCGGAGATCAGCGTGGCTCGCTCAAGCGCGTCGAGGTCGCCGAGCCGTCCTGCGATGAGGTTCAGTTCATCTGGTCCGTAACTGGTGCGATAGACGCCCCAGCCTCCAGCGTTCACGATGGTGCCAGGATCAACGGCGATCGGCTCGTCGCCAAGCATCGCGATCGAGACATCGCCGCCATCGATTGAGCGCGTGAGAAAAGGCACGTGCCAGGTTGAGCCGATGGCGCTGGTGCCACTTGATGGTCCGTAGGCAAAGGGCGCCTGTGAGGCGGTGCCACCTTCGACGGTGATCACCGGATGGCCGCCCTGGAGGATCCAGGAGTCCATGATCTCTGCCACCGGCTGGCCTGACGAGGCGGCGAGCGCCTCCCACAGATCGGTGGTCACTGTGTTGGCGTAGGCGTGAGTGCTCAGGTAACGACGGATCCCATCTCGGAACACCTCTTCGCCGAGATACAGCTCGAGCATGCGCAGCACACTGCCGCCCTTCTCGTACGTCAGCAGGTCAAACATGCCGCGGGCGTCGGCCGGGGAGACGACCTCAAATTCGATGGGCCGAGTCGAGTGCAGGCCATCGATGGCCATCGCTGCGCTCCGTGAAGTGCCAAAGCTGACCCAGCGCTGCCACTGGGGTCGGAAGTCATCGGTGCACTTGATCTCCATGAACGTGGCAAAGGCCTCGTTGAGCCAGATCCCTTCCCACCAACCCATGGTGACGAGGTCACCAAACCACATATGGGCGATTTCGTGGGCGATCACGTCGACCACTCGCTCCACTTCGACACGCGACGCAGTGGCGGGGTCGACCAGCAGGGCAGTCTCTCGGAAGGTTACGCAGCCGAGGTTCTCCATTGCCCCGAAGGCGAAGTCAGGAATGGCGACCAGATCAAGCTTGTCGCCTGGGTAGGGGATCCCGAAGTACTCGGTGAAGTAGCGCAGCGAGTGGGCAGCGACTTCAAGCGCATAGGTGGCGAGGTGTCCCATGCTCGGGGGGAACAC